>NZ_JBGCCO010000014.1:0-217101 GCF_041262605.1 Kitasatospora sp. GAS1066B | reverse complement strand
GGTCAACGTTCTATGGGCCCTGATCCGTGACGGGAAGAGCTACGAGCCTGCACTCCCCGTCACATCAGCGGCTTGACAACATCATTAGGAGGTCACTTCACGGTCGCGTGCGAGACCTCGCAGCCACCCGCGCCACCGTTGCCGTCGTTGCCCCAGGTCGACTGGACCGCGAACTTGCCGGTGCTCAGGGTGATGTTCTGCGAGGCGCCCTGGCCGGAGGAGATCCAGGCGCACTTGTCGCCGTTCTCGGCGCCCGACGAGTCGGTCCAACCGCCCGCCGGGTTCTGGTCGGTGATGGTCTCGGCGTACTCGTGGCCGCCGACGATGGTCACACCGTCCAGCGCCCCGGGCGAGTTGACGAAGCCCTGGCCGCAGCTCTGGCCCGCGTCCGGGAGGTAGGGCATGTTGGTGAACGCGATGTCACCGTAGGGCGAGGTGGCGGCGCCGCCGGAGAGGGTGGTGTCGCCGTTGTAGTCGTGCCAGGCGCAGAAGCCCTGGGTCTGGTAGTTGTCCGGGTTGGTGCCGGACGGGAAGGTGATCACGTACTGGACGTTGCGGTTCTTGGCGGCGGTGGTGTTGCCGAAGTGCTTGGCGGCCTTGATCGCCTCCAGGGCGATCTGGTGGCCGTTGGCGGCGCTCGGAACCGCGCTGGTGTCCTCCCAGACGCCGGCCAGCGCGCCCGTGCTGCCCGGGTGACCCACGTGCGCGGCCCCCGCCGGGCAGCTCTGGGCGCCGGTCGCGATGCCCTGGCAGTACTGGGTCATGACGCCGGACCAGGCGTCGGTGCTGCTGCCCAGGCCCTTGAAGAAGCCCTGCTGGTCGGGCGCCATCCCGGACTTGTCACCGGCCAGGTGCACCAGGCCGTGGCTGTCCGTCGAGGCCTTCCCCCACTGGGAGCCCCAGTAGATCACGTAGACCTTGGGGGCACCGGTGGTGACACCGATACCGTCGATCGCGCCACCGTAGTTGAGGTTGTTGGCGTTGGTGGCGGCGGCGTCCGGTGCCGTGACCGCGTGGCCGGTGGCGGGGTCGAGCTTGGGCACCGCGCCGTGACGGTAGGCGTGCGAGGCCACCGCCGGGGCGGTCTGCGCCTGGGCCAGCCCGCTGCCCGCGAACACCCCGCCGACCAGGGCGAACGAGGAGACCGCGGCGACGGCCGCAGCCTTGGCGGGACGTGAGGAGAGGGCACCGATGAAGCGTGACATCCTGTGGGGATTCCTTCCGTGCTGTCGCATGGGGGTCGAAAGGCGGACGGGCTGGCAGGAGCCACGACCCGTCCGTTGCACGGTTCTTCAGAGCGGACGCGGCGAACGCCCGCAGCGAGCCGCCGTGGTGAACGGCGACTCGCTCATGATGACGTACAGTCAAAATCTTCGCTAGATTTTCGACACACCTTGTCCGCACCGAAACTTTGCGTACCCATGGTGTGACGCGGTGTCAACTCGTGCTGCGCGTCAGGCGAGCAGGCCCGCGCCGAACTGGTCGTCCGGGCCCTTGACGCCCGGCAGCGCGAAGAAGTAGCCGCCGCCGGTCGGCGAGATGTAGTCGACCAGCGGCTCCCCGGCCAGCCGCTGCTGCACGGCCTGGAACTGCCTGGCCACGTCCTGCTGGTAGCAGCAGAAGACCAGCCCGACGTCCAGGTTGCCGTCCAGGTCCAGCCCCCGCTCGTAGTTGTAGCCGCGGCGCAGGATCAGCTGGTCGGCGGTGGCGGCGGTGCGCGGGTTGGCCAGCCGGATGTGCGCGGTCATCGGGATGATCAGACCCTGCGGATCCGCCTGGTAGTTCGGCGGGTCGGACTCGGCCGTGCCGTCCAGCGGCGCCCCGGAGTCGCGGCGGCGCCCGATCATCGTCTCCTGCTCGTGCAGCGAGACCCGGTCCCAGAACTCGACCAGCATCCGGATGATCCGGATCACCTGGTAGGAGCCGCCCTCGACCCAGGCCGGCTCGCCGTTCGCACCGCCGTGGGTCCACAGCACGGCATCGGTGACCTTCGGGTCGGTGGTGTCGGGGTTGGCGATGCCGTCCTTGAACCCCAGCTGGTTGCGCGGCGTGCCGCTCGGGCGCGGGGCGGCGTGGAACCCGTCGACCTTCCAACTCGGCTGCAGCAGGCCGCGGGTGTGCCGGGTGAGGTCGCGCAGCGCGTGCATCACGGTGTCCCGCGAGTCGGCGCAGATCTGCAGTGACAGGTCGCCGTGCAACTCCTTGGAGCCGAGCAGGTTGTCGTCGGGGAAGGCCGGCATCTCCACCAGCTGGGCGGGCTTGCGGTCGGCCAGCCCGTAGCGGGCGTCGAAGAGCGAGGCGCCGACGCCGACCGTGATGGTCAGGCCGTCGCGGGGCAGCACCGGGCCCAGCGTGGCGCTGTCGGTGGGCGGCGAGGCGAGGTCGGTGGCGGGGACCGGGCCGCCCGCGGTCAGCGTGCGGATCCGCTCGGTCAGGGTGCGCAGCAACTGCTGCAGCCCGGCCCGGTCGGGCGCGATCACAGTGCACGAGACGAAACTGGCCGCAGCCTGCGGCGGGGTGGTGATGCCCGCCTGGTGCGGCCCGTGGAAGGCGATGGCCCGGCCCGACGGCCCGGGCGCGGTGGCGGTCGTGTCGTCGGCGCTGGCCGCGTAGGCGCCGACCAGCGCGCCCGCGCCGAGCGCGGCGCCGACGGTGGCGCCGCGCAGGAAGGCGCGGCGGCGCAGCGCGGGGGCGGCCGCCGTCATGGGGCACTGGCCGGCGTCGGGAGTGGGGGTGGTGTCAGGCCGGGTCATGCGTGGTTCCTCGGGGTCAGCAGGTTGGGCAGGACGGCCAGTTGTTCGAGGAGTGCGCCGAGATCGCCGTCCAGACGCAGACGTTGAGCGGCAGTGAGGGCGGTGACGGGCGTCCAGGAGCCGTTCGCGGCCCTGGCGGCCGTCACCTCGGCGTCGAGAGCCGGGAGTTCCCTGGTCAGCTGCGCCAGCAGACTCGGGTCGCGCGGCTGGATCACCGGAGTGAGCACGCTGAGCACCTCCTCGGTGCCCTGGATGTTGGCGTCCAGCGTGGCCAGGGTGGTACCGCTGCCGTAGTCGGCGATGCCGGTCAGCTGCGACTGCAGCGCGTTCTCCAGGATCTCGTGGGCGCGCAGCGGCAGGTCACCCGGATCGGTGTCCTCGCTGGGGAAGTCGTCGATCAGACTGCTCGCATCGCTCACCAACTGCTGGCTGAGCGGCCGTAGTTGATCGGCACTACGGCCGTGCCACAGGCCCTGCTCCAGGGCGAAGAAGCCGGTCCAGCTCGGCGTGTCGACCCCCTGCGGCAGGCCGTTGGCCAGACCGTTGAGCGAGTCGTCGTAGTCGCCGAAGGAGTGGTAGGCGGCGCCGAGCCGCTCGTAGTCCAGGTGTGCGGCGAGCCAGTCGGTGCGGGCCGCCGCGAGGTCACCGTGGGCCAGGTCGGCATCCAGGGCCTGGGCGGCGGCCAGGAGTTTCGGCAGCGCCGCCTCGACGTAGGAGCGGTAGGCGTTGACCGGCGCGGTCAACTCCTTGTCGTTCATCGGCAGATAGCCGGCCACCGCACCGCTCGCCGTGCCGTTGACCTGGATCGGGGTCGTGGTCCGCACCGGACCGCTGGAGAAGACGCACCGGATGGCGTACCGGCCACCGGTCAGCGTGGTGGCCAGCGGCAGCGTCTTGCCCGGGCCGAGCCAGGGGATCTCGGCGTAGGCCAGGCCCGCGTCGGCGGAGGTGAGGTAGACCGTCGCATACACGTTGGAGGCGTTGCCGACGGTGAACGAGACGCGCCCCGCCGGCAGTTGACCGGGAGGCCTGCCGCAGCCGGCGGTGTCGATCCGCAGCGTGCCGCCGGGCGGGGCCGCCGGGGCACCGGCGGACGGCGCGGAGCCGATCAGGGCGGCGGCGGCCAGGACCAGCAGGCCGACCGAAGCGGTGCGCAGCGGCCGTCGACGAACGGCTCCCGCGCGCGGTCTCGGCTCCGGCGGGACGGCGGACTGCTGCACGGCGGGCTGCTGGCCGGCGGGCTGCGGCATGGCGGGAGCGCTCCTTCCGGTCGGATCGACTGCCTCCCGGTCGCGCGCACGCGCGGGTGCGCGCGACCGGGGCTGCTAGAGTTTCCTGCTGGTGCGGATTCTGACGGGTCGTCAGCTCCAGATGTCGGTGATCGGCGCGGCGGTGGCGCTGCTGCCGACCTTGTTCAGCCCGTACATCTGCTCCAGGGTGGCGAGCAGGTTGTAGTGGTTGATGGTCTCGCTGTACTGGCCCGGCGTGACGCCCGCGCCGACCACGATGGTGGGAATCTGGTTGCTCTCGGTGTAGTCGTCCTCGTCCCAGGTGACGATCAGCAGGCTGTTGTTCTGCTGCGCCCAGGTCGCGTAGCTCGACAGGTTGCTCTGCAGCCAACTGTCGCCCTGCGCGATGCTGCCGTCGTGCATGTCGTCGTTCAGGTTCGGGATCACGAACGACACGGTGGGCAGCGTGCTGTAGTCGCTCGGGAAGGCGGAGAACGGCTGCTGGTCGGCGGTGGGGATGTTGCCGAAGTTGGCCCACGGCGCGTGCTTGCGGGCGTAACCGCCCGAGGTGCACTTGGTGGAGCCGACCGAGGGCAGGTCCTCCGAGTAGCCCGTGAAGGTCTGGCCGGCGGCCAGCAGTTCGGAGCCGAGGTTGTCCGCGTTGCCCTCCTTGACCGGGCAGGCGTCGGAGCTGAGGCCGAAGGTGCTGCCGCCGAAGAGCGCCATGTAGTTCGGCTCGCTGGGGTGCGAGACGCCGAACGAGGAGGTCATCAGGGCGCCCTGACCGGCCAGCGAGTTGATGTAGGGGGCATCGGCGTTGTCGCCGATGATGTCGTCGTAGGAGTGGTTCTCCTCCACCACGACCACCACGTGCGCGGGGGTGGGGACGGTACCAGCCGCTGCCGGGGCGGCGACGGCGGAGCTGCCGCTGGAGAGGGCGGCGGAGAGCGAGACGGCAGCCGTCAGAGCGGCGGCGCACAGTCCGGCGAGACGCGACCTCGAACGCATGGGGACTCCAGGAATTCCGGAACAGCACGAGCCCGGCCCGGTTGGCCGGCTCACGGAGGAGGTGCGGGGTACGAGCGTAGGGGCCGTGGACGGGTGGGGGTTGTCCATGGCCTGTCAAAAGGATGAACTCCATGACATGAGCTGGCAATGTCCCTGACACCAACCGTCAAGCCCGGCCAACGGAAAGTGCTGGGAGTGCCTGGGCACAGCACTCGTCGCACGCCGCGACCACGAGGCCCTCGGGACCTACCCCAGCATCCCGGCTGACGGGTCGTCGGCCATCTGCCGGGACGACGTCACGGGCGACCTGATGATTCGGTCGTGGGCGGACGAAGCTGCCACGAGAGGGGACCAGGCCGATATGAGGACCGGCGACCGGTTGGGCCGGTTGAACCCCGCACCCGTCCGGGTGAAGCACTGGCGGTTATGGCGGGGCACAGCAAACCGGGTGTCCTGGGCGTGTGATCGTCCTGTCCGTCGGGCCGGTACGGCCCGGTCACCCCTGTCCCCCAGAAACTGGAGTCCGCTGTGAAGCGTGTCCGTTCTCTGCTGTGCCTTGCCGGGTCCGCTGTTGCGGTCGTGGCACTGGCCTCGCCCGCCCAAGCCGTCGACAACGGCAGCTACCTCATCCGCGACCTCAACACCGGCAGGTGCCTGGCCCCCGCCGACGACGATGCGATCACCCCGGCCGCGCTCGGGGACTGCACCCCGTGGAAGGTGACCAACCGGGGCGACGGTACCGTCCAGATCGCCAAGCCCGGCAACTCGAGCCGCTGTCTCGCCAGCTTCCCGCCCGATGTGGTCGTGGGCGCCTGTGATCGACTCCCCTACCAGCGCTGGGTGATCCAGGCCCCCGGTCCCAGAATCCCCACTACCATCCGCAATGCCGACCGCGACGGCTGTGTGACCGTCGACAACCCCAACTCTCCCGCCTTCCTCGGCTACTGCTTCGAGCGGACCTGGGTCCTGGAGTCCGCCGGCTAGACCAGGGCATCCGGGAGGTAGGCCGTCGAGAGTGGAGTTCCTTCGATCGCCTACCAGCCCCGCGACGCATGGGTGATGCCCGGGGCCCCAACCGGAAGCCGCCGGTCGGGGTCTCGGGGCTCGCGCGGCTCGGGGCTCTCCGCTAGAGCGCGGCCGACGACCGAGCGGAGGCCTCCGAGGACCACACGCCCATCCACTGCTCGGCGCCCCACGCCTCGAACAGCTTCACCTCGGTGAACCCCAGCTTCGCCGCGAGGCGCATCCCACGGTCGTTGGCGGTCTGGGTGGCGAGCACCACCGGCTCGCCGGGTCGCGCGTCGGCGAACCAGCCGAGCACCGCCGCGCACGCCTCGGCGGCGTACCCGCGTCCCCACGCCTGTGGCAGGAACAGGTAGCCGAGCTCGGCCTCCCCCGCATCCCGGCTGACCTGACTCCGCTGCTCCGCGTCAGGCTGCTTGAGCTCGACGGTGCCGATCATCGCTCCGTCCAGCTCGACCACGAAGAGGCCGGGGCGCTTCTCGGGCGTCTCGGGCAACGCGCGCTCGAGCTCATCACGCGCCTGCGGGCCGCCCAGGTAGGCGTTCACCTCCGGCGAGGCGAACAGCTCGATGATCGCCGCGCGGTCCCGAGCCTCGGACTCGCGGAGCACGAGCCGCTCGGTCCTGATCGGGGCAGGCGGCCAGGCGACGGGGTGCACCGTGATCTCGTCCGACATGGAACGGCTCCTGATCCTCTCGGCCACACGGTTCGACCTCGTATGGCCATGGCAGGCAACGACTTCTGACGTCGCCACACATCGGGACGCGCTCCGACGAGATGCCAGTTGCATGCGAACGGAAAAGATCCGCCGGCCAGGCCCGCTAGGCGTGCAGGCCGCCGTCCACGCGCAGGGTCGCGCCGGTGACGTAGCTCGCGCCGGGGCCGGCGAGGTAGGCCACGGCGTCGGCGACGTCCTCCGGGCGGCCCAGGCGGCGCATCGCGATCGACGGCAGGAGGGCCGCTCCGGCGGCGCGGTCCAGCATGTCGGTGTCGATCGCGCCCAACCGCAGGCTGTTCACGGTGATCCCGCGCGGCCCGAACTCGTGTGCCCAGGCCCGGCCGTAGGCTTCCATCCCGGCCTTGGTGGCGGCGTAGTCGCCGGCCAGGAGGCCCGCGCTGCGGTCCGCCCCGCCCGAGCTGATCAGGACGATCCGACCGCCTTCCGGCAGATGCGGGGCGGCCGCGCGGGTCGCGGCCACCACGCCGTGGAGGTTGATCCGGAACTGGCGGGCCATGGCCTCCTCGTCCCGGTCCGGGTCGGCGAGCGGGCCGGTGAGGAACAGCCCCGCGTTGTGCACCAGGATGTCCAGCCGTCCGAACCCCGCGACGGCGTCCTGGACCAGGCGCGTCATCTCCTCGGCACTGGCCGCGTCGGCGCGCACTGCCTCGACCCGCACCCCCGACGCGCTCGCCTCCTTGGCGAGCTTCCCGGCCTCGTGCTCGGAACTGACGTAGCTGAAGGCGACGTCGGCGCCGTCCTGGGCGAGGCGGCGCACTGTCGCGGCCCCGACCCCGCGCGAGCCACCGGTGACCAGCGCGACGCGGCCGCTCTGTATCTTCGTCATGTCGGATCGCTCCCATGTCGTCGTGATCTTCTGTCCTGGGCGGGCCCCAGCCCGGCACCGTCCCGGCACCGTTCAGGCAGCCGTCACGACACCAGCGAGTCCAGCAGCCGCAGCCGCTCGGCGGAGTCGGAGTCGGGGGCGGCGCCGAGGAAGAGCATCCGCTGGCCGGGGTCGTCGGGCAGGCGCAGCGACTCCTCGTTCAGCGTCAGGCGTCCGACCAGCGGGTGGTCGTACTGGCGCACCGAGTGCAGACACTCGGCCACCGGGTGAGTGGCCCAGATCCGGGCGAACTCCGGGCTCTTGATGCTCAGTTCCCCGATCAGTTCGGCGAGCAGCGGGTCGTCGGGCTGGTCGCCCGTGGCCATCCGCAGGTAGGCCGCCGTGTTGCGCGCCTCCCGCTCCCAGCCGACGATCAGGTCGCGCATCGTCCGTTCGAGGAACATCTGCTTCGCCATGTTCGGCCGCTGCTCCGGGCTCAGGCCGTGCAGCGCGAACCCCAGCCGGTTGCCGCCGAGCAGGTCCATCCGGCGGCCGACGACGAGGACGGCCTGCTCGGTGTTGCTCCCGGCCAGCGCGAGCACCGAGTCCCGCACCCGCTCCGGCCCGGCATCCCGCCGCGCGACCTGCGCGGGCCACGCCAGACGCAGCAGGTGCAGCCGCTCGCCTTCGTCCAGGCGCAGCGCGCTCGCGATCGCCTCCATCACCGAGTCGGACAGCTGATGGCTCTCGCCCTGCTCGATCCGGGTGTAGTAGTTCACGCTCATCCCGGCGAGTTGCGCGACCTCCTCGCGCCGCAGGCCGGGCACCCGGCGCGGCGTGCCGTAGGTCGGGACGCCGACGTCCACCGGCGACAGGGCCGCCCGGCGGGAGCGCAGGAAGTCCCCGAGGGCGGTGTTCCGCTGCTCACTCATGGTCACGATCGTCCTCCCCCGCACCGGTTCCCGCCATCCCCTGCCATGGGTACCCACGACGTGGTGAGGCACGCGAGTGCCCCTGGGGTCCAATCTCATTGAGGACGTGTTCGACTCGTCAACTCCTCAGGGAAGAGGGACAACTGATGGCCGAGAAGAAGATCATCGCAGTCGTCGGCGCGACCGGATCGCAGGGCGGCGGCCTGGCACGGGCCATTCTCGACGACCCGGACGGGCCGTTCGCGCTGCGCGTGCTGACCCGCAGCGCCGGCTCGCCGAAGACGAAGGAGCTGGCCGCGCGGGGGGCCGAGGTCGTCGAGGCCGATCTGGACGACGAGGCGGGCCTGCGCGCGGCGTTCGACGGCGCGTACGGCGCCTTCGTCGTCACGAACTTCTGGGCGCAGCGGACCCCGGAGGAGGAAGCCGCCCGGACCCGGGCGCAGATGGAACTGGACCAGGCCGCGACCGCGGCCCGCGCCGCGAAGGCGGCAGGTCTCAAGCACGTCGTCTGGTCCACGCTGGAGGACACCCGGCCGCACTTCGAGCACCTCGGCAGCCGGCTGCCGACCCTGCTGGACGTCTACAAGGTGCCGCACTTCGACGCCAAGGGCGAGGCGAACGCCTACTTCACCCAACTCGGCATCCCCACCACGTTCCTGCTGACGACCTTCTACTACGAGTCGCTCCTGGTCGGGCAGGGCCCGCACCGCGACGAGAACGGCGAGCTCGTCCTGACCAACCCGATGGGCGACAGCGTCATGGCGCTCGTGGCCGCGGAGGACATCGGCCGGACCGCGTACGGCATCTTCCGCGCCGGCCCCACGTACATCAGCCGTACCGTCGGTCTCGCCGGCACGCACGCCACCGGCGCCGAGCTCGCCGAACTGTTCACGGAGGCGCTCGGCGAGCACGTCGCCTACCGGCCCCTCAGCCACGACGAGGTCCGCGCGTCCGGGGCGCCCGGCGCCGACGAGGTCGCCAACATGTACCAGTTCTACGCGGAGGCCGACGCGTACTTCACCACCGTCCGGAACCTCGACCTCGCACGGGAGATCAACCCGCAGCTCAAGCCGCTGAAGGAGTGGCTGCACGAGCACAAGGACGAGATCCCGCTGACCTGATCACCGGCACGCACCGACGAGGCGCCGCCACCGCTCGCGTGGCGGCGCCTTCGCCGCCGTTCGCCGGATCGGTTCACCGGGTCCACGTATCCCGCAGTGGTGCGTGTCGCGTCAACTCCTCATTGACGGGCCCCCACACCGGGACCGTGCGAGCGTGGCCACGGCGGCCTGGCAGACTGGCCGGCCATGGGGATGATTTCATGACGCCGACACGACTGCTCGACCAACAATCCGAGTCCACAAGACGCGGCACTGGCACCGAGAACGGGACGAACGGCGCAGCGACCGACGCCGGGACGCGCGCGAAGCGCGGGTTCTCGAAGATCGGCCCGATCCTGCCGGCCCGGCTGCGACCGGTGAACCGCCCCACCATGTGGATCGAGATCGCGCTCATCGGCATCGGCTACTACTGCTACCGCGTGACGCAGAACGCGGCGCGCACCGGCCGCGAGGCTCCGTACCACCGGGGCCGGGACATCCTCAGCCTGGAGCACGCGCTCCACCTCGACATCGAGCATTGGCTCAACCACACGATCGCCAGGATCGACTGGCTGATCGTGGGGATGAACTACTACTACGCGACGCTCCACTTCATCGTGACGATAGCCGTCTTCATCTGGGTCTACGTCAAGTTCCCTGACCGCTACCGCGCGATCCGCACCGTGATGTTCGCGATCAACGGCGTGGCCCTGATCGGCTTCTACCTCTATGCCGTCGCCCCGCCGCGCTTGCTCGACCCGACCCGGTTCATCGACACGTTCTGCGTCCACCACACCTGGGGCGAGCAGACGTGCAGCGGAGTGGCGGGCCTGTCCGGCTCGATGACGAACGAGTTCGCCGCGATGCCGTCCCTCCACATCGGCTGGGCGGTCTGGTGTGCCCTGGCGATCGCCCACCTGGCCAAACGCAAGTGGGTGAAGATCCTGGGCATCCTGTACCCGGTGGCGACCTTCACGGTCATCATCGCGACGGCCAACCACTACGTCCTGGACGCGGTCGGCGGCCTGGTCACCGTGGGCGCCGGCTTCCTGGTCCAGCGCATCCTGCAAGGACGGCCCGTCTACGGCGCACCGCCGGCGGAACCTGTCCGGACGCCACAGCCGGGCCCCGGCGCCCTAGTTCAGACTCCAGCCGCAAAGTAGCGGGGTGATCATGCGTTCGCTGCCGTGGCCGCCGCGGACAACCTGTCCGGTGCCAGGCCCGCCGTGCCGCTCAGCTCCTGGGTCCCTATGACAGACAGGAGTTCCAGCTGCTCTGCTCCCGGGCTTCCGGGTGGGGCGGTGAACCACAGCAGGCGTTGCCGTCCGTCCTCGCTGAGGAGGTTGTAGCAGTCGAGTTCGATGACGCCGAGCATGGGGTGGACGATCCTCTTGTGGTCCATGCGGCGCACCGCGACGTCGTGGGTGTCCCAGAGGGCTGCGAACTCCTCGCTGCGGCGGCGTAGCACGGCGACCATCTTCGTGACCTCCGCGTCCCGGCCTCGCCGGGCGGCCGCTGCTTGGAGGTCGGCCACGAACACCCGGGAGTGGTGCGGGTGGTCCTCGGGCGGGTAGATCTCGCGCGCCTGCGGGTCGGTGAACCAGCGGTACACGAGGCTCGCCGCCGGGCCCCGCTGTGCCGGGGACTTGCCGAGCAGGGTCAGGGCCAGGTCGTTTTCCACCAGGGTTTCGTGCAGGTCGGTGATGACGCGCGCAGGGGTGTTGGACAGCCGGTCCAGGAGTCCGAGGAGCGCGGGCTGCACGTGCGCCGATGGTCCGTGTGCTGACGGGGGGACCGGCCGCTCGGCCAGGTGAAACAGGTGGTCGCGCTCGTCGCCGTTCAGGCGCAGGGCTCGGGCGAGGGCGGCCAGGGTCTGGGTCGAGGGCTGCACGCCGTTCTTCGCGCTGCCGCGTTCCAGCTCGGTGTAGTAGTCGGCTGACAGCCCTGCCAGCTGCGCGACTTCCTCGCGGCGCAGCCCGGGGACGCGCCGGCGCGGGCCTTGCGGGAGACCGATCTCGGCGGGGCGGATGCGGTCGCGGCGTGTCCTGAGGAAGGCACCGAGTTCTGGAAGGTTCACCCCTCCATGGTCGCTCGTATGCCGGAGCGCAGCCAGGGGGTGGCATCCCCTGGGTAGACGCAGCCCTGGCTGGGGATGGGGGACGGGCCGATCGTGGAGGACGCGGCAGAGCAACGGCAAGGCCGCGGCCCGACCGCTGTAACGCCCCACTGAGAGAAGGAACAACCAGCCATGCCTTTCGCGAACTTCAAGGTCCCCGAGAAGACCCTCACCCCGAAGCAGAAGGAGGAGATCGTCACCCGCACCACCGAGCTGTATGTCGAGATCTACGGCGAGCGCGCCCGCAACACCACCATGGTTCTGGTCGAGGAGGTCGCCGACGGCGGCTGGGGCATCTCCGGCAACGTGCTGACCCTCGCCATGCTCGGCGGGGCGACACCGACCGACACCGGCGGCGTCTGACCGCACCGGCCGTCCTTCGGCCAGGACAGCACCTCAGCGAGGCCCTTCATCATGTCCCCGTACTCGATCGGTCGGCGGTGTCCACCGGAGTGCGGGGACGGGCACGGCAGCGGTCAGCCCCAGCGCGAGCCGCTTGTCCATGTCCATGTCCATGTCCAGGCGGAAGGTACCGTGCGGGTTGACGTCGGACCAGAACAGCGCGGTCAGGCCGCGCTGGTCCTCGTCGCTCAGATTCTCCATCGCTCGCCACCGCACCCGGCAGGATGGCCGTCCGTCGGCCCGGGTGGAGATCGTGCCCGGCGCCGGCCAGGCGTTGCAGACCGACCGACCGGACCTGGTGACGACCGCATCCTGCACGCCGTCGGGCGGTAGTGCCACCGCGTGGGCCCCAGACGCAGTTGCTTCGAGCGCACTCGAAGGTTCTAGCGTGGTCCACATGACGGTGATCGACAGCACCCCCGTGAAGTCCCCACCCGTGGGCGCCTGTGTGTCCGCGGGGCCGGCTCATCCGCGACCCGACGGCCAGGACCGCTACACGATCAGCGAGGTCGCGGCGTTCACCGGGCTCAGCGCGCACACCCTGCGCTGGTACGAGCAGATCGGTCTGATGCCGCACGTGCAGCGGTCGCACGCCGGCCAGCGCCTCTTCGACAACAGGGACCTGGACTGGCTCGCCTTCGTGGGCACACTGCGGCTGACCGGGATGCCGGTCGCCGCCATGGTTCGCTTCGCGGAGCTGGTACGCCAGGGCGAAGACACCTTCGACGAACGGCAGGAGGTGCTGGAGCAGACCCGGCGCGAGGTCGTCGCGCGCGTCGCGGAGCTACAGAACACCCTTGCCGCACTCGACTACAAGATCGCCTTCTATGCGAGCGCCCGCCTGGCGCCGGAAAGGGCCTGAACGCCACCATGAGCAACGCCATGAGCAACGCCGTCGAACAGATCCGCAAGGTCGAGCTGGGCACCGGCGGCCCCCTCGTCGGTGTCCAGGGCTTCGGCGCCATGGGCATCAGCGCCGCCTACGGAGAGACGGACGGCGCGGCGGCCCGCGACACCCTGGAGGCGACCCTGGAGGCAGGTGTCACCCTCATCGACACCGCCGACATGTACGGCTTCGGTGCGAACGAGGAGTTCCTCGCGCCGTTCGTCGCAGCGCACCGCGACGAGATCACCCTGGCCACCAAGTTCGGCTTCGAGTTCCGCGCCGGTGAGTCGAGTTACCGGGGCATCAGCAACGATCCCGCCTATATCAGGAAGGCGGCCGAGGGGAGCCTGCGACGCCTGAACGTCGAGGCCATCGACCTCTACTACATGCACCGCCGCGACGCCGCCGTCCCGCTCGCCGAGTCCGTCGGCGCCATGGCCGAACTGGTGCGGGAGGGCAAGGTCAAGCGCCTCGGCCTGAGCGAGGTCACCGGCGCCGAGCTGCACGAGGCGCACGCCGTGCACCCGATCACCGCCGTGCAGTCGGAGTGGTCGGTCTTCAGCCGGGACGTCGAGCAAAGCGCGGTGGGCGCGGCCGCCGCGCTCGGGGTCGCCTTCGTGCCGTACTCGCCGCTCGGCAGGGGCTTTCTGACCGGTGCCTTCACCGACGCGAGCAAGGAGCTCTCCGGCAGCGACTTCCGGCAGTTGCTGCCGCGCTTCTCCGGCGACAACGCCGAGGCGAACGCCGCTCTCCTGGCACCCCTGCGCACGATCGCGGCCGACCACGGCGCCAGCACGGCGCAGATCGCCCTGGCCTGGGTGCAGCAGCGGGCACAGGCGCACGGCCTGACCGTGGTACCGATCCCCGGGACCCGCAAGCGCAGCCGCCTGCTGGAGAACGCCGCGGCCACCCGGATCACGCTGACCGCCGAAGAACTGGCCCTGTTGGAGCCGATCGCCGGCCGGGTGGCGGGCGACCGCTACGCGGACATGTCGCACACGGCGGTGGCCCGGGAGGCCTGAGGTCTGCCGCTTCACGGCGACCCGGGAAGTGCGGGCGACCAGGCGGAGCGTGGCATGCTGAAGGCCCTGGAGCAACGGAGCTGACGGACTGTCAGCCGCTACGCTCGGCCCGTGACCGGCTGGGCGATCCGACAGGCGAACCGCCGAGCCGGCCACCGATCCATCACCGACGGCGAAGCCTCGCCTTCTCGATCGCGGGCGGTTCTGCCGCATAGTTGTCCGCAGGGTCGAGGTCGACTCCCGGTGGGACGATCTCGTCGATGCGGTCGAGGATTTCGTTCGACAGCTCGATATCGACACCGGACAGAAGCCCGTCGAGCTGTTCCTGCGTGCGCGGCCCGATCAACACGGAGGTGACGGCCGGATGCGCACGGACGAAAGCGACCGCGAGCTGCGGCAGCGTCATCCCCGCCTCGCGAGCGAGTACGGCGAGCTTGGCGAGTGCGGCGGCCTTCAACGTGCCGGTCGGAGTCGACGCGTCGTAGTGCGACGGCAAAGCCGAGGACGTCAGCACGGCCCGATGGCTCGATGCGAGGTCCGGCCGCCCGGAGAGCCAGCCGCCGTTCAGGGGGCTGAAGGTGAGCACGCCAAGCCCGTAGCGCTGCGCCGTCGGGAGTACCGCAGCCTCGGGCTTGCGCGTGAAGACGGAGTACATCGGCTGCTCGGTCAGGAATCGGTAGGAACCCTGGCGTTCCGCCGCCCACTGTGCCTCGACGATCATCTCCGCCGGGAACATGGACGAGCCGAATGCACGGATCTTGCCAACGCGGACCAGGTCGGACAACGCTGAGACCGTCTCGCCGATCTCCGTCTCGTAGTCGGGACGGTGGATCTGATAAAGGTCGATGTAATCAGTGTCGAGTCGGCGAAGGCTGTTTTCAACTTCGCGCACGATCCACCTTCGCGAGCCACCCCGCTGGTTCGGGTCCTCCTCCATCGGCCGCCCGAACTTGGTCGCAATGACGACATCATCCCGGCGGGCCTTGAGGGCCTTGCCGACGATCTCCTCGGACTCGCCCTTGGAGTAGACGTCGGCCGTGTCGATGAAATTCATCCCGGCATCGAGCGCGCTGTGGATGACACGGATCGAGTCCCCGTGATCCGGATTGCCCAGGCTTCCGAACATCATGGCGCCGAGCGCGAACTCGCTTACGGAAATTCCGGTTGCCCCGAGAGTCCTGCGCTTCATTCTATTCTGTGCCTTCCGGATGCTTCGGTCGTACGGTCACCCCTCAATGGCACCACGCCGGACCGCACGACCGATAGACAGATCCTGCCGCCGGCCTGCACGATCCTGTCAACATTGCCCGGATCAAGCCGGGCAGCCTGGCGCTCTCACCAGCCGAATGCTTGGCTCAGGACATGGACCCCCTCAACGAGCTTCAGATGCTGATCGTGCGGCACGCCGGCGCCGGCGGACAGCAGAAGAAGCAGATCCTGGACGGCGTTTCCATCACCTGCGTAGACGAAGCGACGCTCCCGGTCGCCGTGATGTCGGAGCCGTCCCTTGCGATCATCGGTCAGGGCGTCAAGCGCACGGTGCTGAACGGCACGCCATACGACTACCGTGCCGGCCAGTATCTCGTCGTGTCCGTCGACCTCCCGGTGACCGGCCAGGCCCTCAAGGCCAGCTCGGACGAGCCGTTCGTCTGTTTCAGCATGGCGCTGAAACCAACGGCGATCGCGCCGTTGCTGCTTGAGATGACCAACAGCGCGAAACCGCCCGCCTTCACCGGCCTCGCAGTCAGCGCGGCGACCCCTGAGCTGCTCGATCCGATCGTTCGACTGCTTCGCCTCGTCGACCGCCCCGACGACCTCCGCGTGCTCGCACCCGGATTCGAGAGGGAGATCCTCTGGCGTCTCATCACCGGCGATCAGGGCGCCCTCGTCCGTCAGATCGGTCTCGCCGACGGCAGCCTCGCGCACATCTCCCGCACGATCCGCTGGATCCGTCAGCACTACAACGAGCCCCTGCTCATCGCGGACCTCGCCGACCTGTCCGGCATGAGCGCCTCGTCCTTCCACCGCCACTTCCGCTCCGCGACATCGATGACGCCGATCCAGTTCCAGAAGCAGATTCGCCTCCAGGAGGCGCGCGCCCTCCTCATGACCCGACCGGCGGACGTCGCAGAAATCGGCTATCTCGTCGGCTACGAGAGCCCGTCCCAGTTCAGTCGCGAATACCGCAAGACGTTCGGGACGCCCCCGGGCCGAGACAGTGCGCGACTCAGGGGTCGCGTTTCGAATTCCTTCGGGGGTTGAGCGTGTGGTCGGGCCCGCAGCTGGGAACGCCACGGCACAGCTGTTCCAAGGAGGTTCACCCGCCCCCGTCACAGCTCGTCGTAGATGTCCGCCAGCCGCCCCAGCACATCGCTCGCCGCCGCCAACTCCGCCACCCCGTGGTGCGCCAGCGCCCCCTGTAGCGCCGTGGCCAGGGCCGTCTGCCGCTCCTCATGCCGGCGGCGGCCGGTCTCGGTCAGGCTGACCAGGACCGAGCGCTTGTCCTCCGGCGGGCGCTCGCGCGTCACGTACCCGGCCGCGACGAGCCCGTTGACCAGCTGAGTGGCGGCGGCGCCCGTGGTCTCGGTGCCGGCGGCGAGTTGACTGATCGTCAGCGGGCCCTGGTCGGCGAGGACCCGCAGGGCGCGGGCGTGGGTGAGGGAGAGTGCGCCGACGGTGCGGGTGGCCCGGCCGCGCAGGCGGGAGTCGGCGGCGCTGAGACGGTAGGCGGCGCGGGCGAGCTGGTCGAGGGCCTGCTCCCGGGCGGAGCTCGGTGCGGGTTCGGTCATGGCGAGGACTCCCAGGTCGACAGGTGCCGTTTGACAAGGAATCTAGCTTGAGTACTTAATAGCTAAGTACTTACTCACTAAGTACTTAGGCAACCAGGAAGGACCACCCCATGACCATCCGTTCGACCGGCCAGAGCTGGGCCCTGGACATCGCACTCGCCCAGGGCGGCTTCGACGCCCTGCACCCCCAGGCCAAGGGCACCCTGGAGCAGCTGGGCCACGACCACACCGACTTCGACAAGGTCTTCGACCTGGTGCAGAGCGGCGTGATGCTGCCCAAGGCGTGGGCCACCGTGGCCGGACAGGCCGAGGAGCGCGCCGCCCACCACGAGCGCGGCGGCTTCGCGCAGACCGCCGCCGACCTGTACGTGCGGGCCTCCGTGATGTGGGGCCGCGCCCAGTACTCGATCTTCGACGCCACCGACCCCCGCAAGCTCGCCTTCCGCGAGCACGCCAACCACTGCGTGGAGCGGCTGGGCGCGCTGCGCGAGGGCCGGGTGCGCCGGGTCGTCCTCGACTTCGAGGGCCAGCAGATCTTCGCCCTGCTGCACCTGCCGGCCGGCCAGGTCGGCAACGCCCCCGCGGTGATCCTCGGCCCCGGGATGGACATGATCAAGGAGGACTACATCTACGCGGCCGAGCGCTACTACACCTCGCGCGGCATCGTGGCCCTGTCCATCGAGGGCCCGGGCCAGGGCGAGAGCCGGGCGAACGGGCTCACCGTCGACCTCACCAACTACGAGCGCGCGATCAGCCGTTACATCGACCACCTGGCCTCGCTGCCGGAGGTCGACGCGGAGCGGATCGGCATGTTCGGCATCTCGATGAGCGGCTACTGGGGCTCGCGCGCCGCCGCCACCGACCCCCGCCTGGCCGCGTTGGCCGCCTTCGAGGCCGTCACCGGCGACTTCACCACCATCTTCGAGCGCGCCCAACCCACCTTCAAGAACAACTACATGTTCATGGCCGGCTACACCGACGAGGACGCCTTCGACCGCGAGCTGGTCGCCCGCATGCCGCTGGGCGACCTGGTCCAGGAGATCACCTGCCCGGTCCTCTACGGCATCGGCGAGTTCGACGAACTCACCGTGCTGGAGCAGGCCATGGCCAACTACGAGCGAGTCCGCGCCCCCAAGGAGATGCGCGTCTACGAGAACGAGTTCCACCCGCTGGGCGGCGCCGCCGCCGAGGTCTTCCGGTTCGGCGCCGAGTGGGTCGAGCGCGCCCTGAACGGCGAGCTCGCCGAGCCGGGCCGCGACGTGCGCCACTACGTCCACAGCGACGGCCGCACCACCGACGGCACCGCCAACCCCACCTGGTGGCTGGGCACCGAGCCCACCCAGATCACCGACGCCCGCCGGGCATGAGGCACCCAACTCCCGTGCGTGGACCGGGTCAGCCTCCGCCGGAGCGACTGTCGGCGCCGTTCGCTACGGTGAGCGGATGACCGAACTTGAACAGAGCATCGAGCGCATCACCCCGCGCCAGTTCCAGCTGACCCCCGGCGTCGAGGACTGGCGCGTGCTGGGCGACGGGGCGTGCGCGTACTTCCGCACCGGTTCGTTCGCGGCCGGCGCCCGGCTGGTGCAGGCGATCAGCGAGCTGGCCGGGCTGGCGGAGCGTCACCCCGACGTCGACCTGCGGTTCGAGGGCGTGACCGTGCGGCTGGTCACCTGCACGCCCGAGCACTACGGACTCGGCGCCCGGGAGGTCGAGCTGGCCCGCCAGATCTCGGCGGCGGCGCGCGAGTTGGGGCTGGCCGCCGACCCGTCGGCGCTGCAGTGCGTCCAGGTGACCGTCGACGCGCTGGTCCTCGAGGACGTGGTGCCGTTCTGGCGCGCCCTGCTCGGCTACGAGTTCCGCGGCAGCAGCCCCGAGGACCTGGTCGACCCGCGGTGGCGCAACGGGCCGTGGTACTTCCAGCAGATGGACGAGCCGCGCCCGCAGCGCAACCGGCTCCACGTCGACGTCTGGCTGCCGCAGGACCAGGCCGAGGCACGGATCGCGGCCGCCATCGCCGCCGGTGGCCGCCTGGTCTCCGCCGAGTCCGCGCCGTCCTTCTGGGTGCTCGCCGACCCCGAGGGCAACGAGGCGTGCGTGGGCACCTGCGGCTGGACCGGGCCCGAGCCCGCCGGGTTCGCCGAGGCGTAGCCGCCCAACTGAAGACCAGTCAGCCCGGATCGCCGCCGATCCGGGCTGAGTCGTCTTCCGCCGATCACGGCTCTCCAAGGCCTTGCTTGCTCGAGCAGGTCCGCCTACAGTTTTGCTCAGGCAAGCAAGAAACAGCTTGAGCAAGCTAGGAGCGGGGCAGAGATGGGCCGAACCTTCACCGAGTCCGCGCGGCGGGCCCAGATCGTGCAGGGTGCGATCGAGGCGCTCGCGGAGGTGGGGTACGCGAAGACCTCGTTCGCCAAGATCGCGAAGCAGGCGGGGCTGAGCAGCACCGGGATGATCTCGTACCACTTCGCGGGCAAGGACGACCTGATGCGCGAGGTCGCCGGCGAGGTGATGCGGGTGTCGCAGGCCTACATGCTGCCCCGGATCGAGCAGGCCGAGGGATTTCGCGGCCGGCTGCGGGCGTACATCGAGTCCAACATCGAACTGCTCGCCGTCTACCCCAAGCACCTGGCAGCCCTGCTGGAGGTGCTGCCCAACATGCGCGGGGACGACCCGTCCTGGGCCGGGTACCACCAGTCGCTGCGCTCGGTGATGGACGTCCTGCAGCAGCGGATGGCACAGGCGCAGGCGCTCGGCGAGTTCCGCGAGTTCGACACCTGGGTGATGATCACCGCGGTGCGCGGCGCCATCGACGCCGTGGTGACCCGCTGGCACACCGAACCGGATCTCGATGTGGCCCGGCTGGCAACCGAGTTGGCGGACCTCTTCGACCGGGCGACCCGGCGGGAGCCGTGATGGACGACACCGACCCGGCGCCCGGGGCGACAGCACACACCGATCAATCAGCAGGGGGAGAGACAGTCATGGGGAACCTCGTCGAGCACCCGGCACCGACGGCCGCGGCAGCACCTACGACCGCGACAACGACGACGGCCGCGCAGGCGCCCGACACCGCCTGGGTCAAGGCCCGGGCCGCCGCCGGCCGCCGGCAGCTGATCCAGTCGCTGGCCCTCGAACTGGCGCTACCGCTTGGCGGTTACTACCTGCTGGCCGGCCTGGGCATGAGCCAGTGGGCGGCCCTGGTGATCAGTGGTCTGCTGGTGGCGCCCTGGCTGGTGTACGGGATGGTCAGGCGCGGCCGGGTCGAGGTGATGCCGGTCTTCACCCTGGTGCTGCTCACGGCCGGCGCGCTGATGTCGCTGGTCACCGGCAGCCCGCGGGTGCTGCTGATCCGGGACAGCTGGTTCTTCGGGGTGATCGGCCTCTGGGTACTGGGCACCCTGGCGACCCGGCGGCCGTTCATGCTCACCGCCGCACGCTCCATCGTCGCCGCGAAGATCGGTGAGGCGGGCGCCCAGGCGTGGCTGGACCGCTGGGACACCGAGCCGACGTTCCGGCACCAGATCCGACTGCTCACGGCGGTCTGGGGCGCCGGCTTCCTGCTGGACGCCGGGATCCGGGTGCTGTTCGCCTGCACCCTGCCGATCGGGGCGGTGCCGCTGGTCAACTCGCTGCAGTGGCTGGTGGTCCTGGGCGGGCTGTTCGGCTTCCACTTCTGGTACGTCACCCGCAACGGGCTGAAGGTCTGACAGATCGGGCACTCACTCACCCACCGCACGCAATCGATCACATGTCAACAAACTCACGCACGAGGACTGTTGACATGTCGTATGTGCAATTACACTCCCACGGACGGCAGCAGTAGCCTCCCCAGCTCGTCACCGCTGCCGCCACGGTGGGCCCGCGCCTCGGCATCCGCCGAGGCGCTTGTGCTTTTCTGTTCGCTCCCCCGCGTCCCCCGCCTCCCCCACTTCCACGCGCCCTTCTGGAGCCGCACCCATGCGCGTAAGACCACGACGCACCACCCGCCTGCCCAGCCTGCTGCTGACGCTGGCCCTCGCCACCCCCGGCCTCGGCGCCCTGGCCCTCACCACCGCACCCCCGGCCGCCGCGCTCGGCAACGGCAATGCCCTCACGCCGCCGATGGGCTGGAACGCCTGGAACAGCCTGGGCACCGGCGTCAACGAGCAGTCGGTGCTCGACACCATCGACTTCATGTCGGCCAACGGCCTGGTGCCGGCCGGCTACAACACCGTCACCATCGACGACGGCTGGTCGCTCTCCCACCGCAGCAACCAGAGCACCGACCTGGTGAAGAACTCCTACGGCGCCATGCAGTTGTACGACAACAACGGCAACCCCGTGCTCGGCACCGACGGCACCGGCAACGACCCGACCTCGGGCGACCTGGTCCCCGACCCGAACAACTTCCCCAGCCAGACCGTCAACGGGCAGACGATGAACGGGATCCAGTACGTCGCCTGGTACGCGCACAGCAAGGGCATGAAGTTCGGCCTGTACGCCACCGACACCTACACCACCTGCCAGGGCCACCCCGGGAGCCTGGGCCACGAGAGCACCGACGCCACCGACTTCGTCTCCTGGGGCGTCGACTACGTCAAGTACGACGACTGTCCCTACGGCCCGCCGATCACCGGTCCGGACGGCCACAACTACGGCACCCAGGGCGAGGGCAAGGAACTCACCGAGTCCATGTACGCCCGGGTGCAGACCTTCCAGAAGGCGCTGGACTCGGCCTCAGCCGCCCAGGGCAGGCCGAAGGTCACCCTGAGCGTCTCCGCGCAGCCCGTCCACTCCGGCCTGCCCTACCTGCTGAACGCCAACGACCCGGCGCGCACCGACCCGGTCATCCTGGCCGCCGGCACCCCGCAGTACGACGCCCCCGGCTACTCGCCCACCGGTGTCTGGTGCGGACAGGTCGCCAACCTCTGCCGGATCGGCGGCGACCGCGACAGCGAGCTGAACGGCGTGCTCTACCAGGGCCAGTTGCAGACCGCGCTGCAGTACCCGGGCAACGTCCGTCCGGGCAGCTGGAACGACATGGACATGATGTTCACCGGCTGGAACGACGTCTACGGCGACTACGGCGTCGACGACACCTGCACCTGCCACAAGCCGTTCACCGACGACGAGTCGCGCACCGAGACCTCGATCCTCTCGATGATGGCGGCCCCGCTGATCTCCGGCGCCGATCTGCGCACCGCCGCGCAGTCCCAGCACACCGACCAGAGCGGCAACACCTGGTCCACCGGCATCAACGCCGACTCGCTGGCGATCCTGAAGAACCCCGGCATGATCGCCATCGACCAGGACAGCCTCGCCAAGCCCGCCACCCTGGTCGGCAGCCCGCCCACCTCCTCGACCGCCCCGGTCGTCCTGAAGCGCCAACTGGCCAACGGCGACACCGCCGTGCTGCTGGTCAACCAGGATCCGAACAACAGCCAGACCGTCTCCACCAGCCTCAGCGCGCTCGGCCTGACCGGCGCCGGCTACTCCTACCAGGAGCTGTGGACCGGCGCCACCGGCGACTTCACCAGCACCATCGGCAACGTCCTCGCCCCGCACGCCGTCGCGTACTACCGTCTGACCCCGCTGCCGACCACCGCCCCCGCCGCGATCGTCGGTGACGGCAAGTACCACGCGATCAGCCCCGCCGGCACCGGCGGCCAGGCCCTGGAGGTCGCCGGCACCTGCAGCTCCGCCGTGGGCGGCAACGCCGACATCAACACCTGGTGGAGCACCCACACCTCCGAGCAGTGGACCTTCACCACCAACCCCGACGGCACGGTTCGGATCAGCGACAACTGCGCCACCGGCACCCAGGTCCACACCGTCCTCGCCGCCGGCACCGGCGCGGGCAACAGCGCCTACCTGCTCAACTACTCCCCCGGCAACCCCTGGCAGGAATGGCGGGCGCAGCAGAACACCAGCACCGGCGCGCTGACCATCACCAACGTCGGCAACGGGCTGACCCTGGACACCTCCGGCACCACGGCCGGCGCCACCGTGGTGACCAACTCCCCCAACGCCAGCGCCGCCGGGCAGGCGTGGACCACGCTCTCCTGACCGGCCGAGCGGCTCACCGCAGGACCTGCGGCGCCCGGCCGGTCGCCGGGCGCCACAGGTCCATGGGACTACTGATCAAGGACGTTGACACGACGTCAGTCGAGCCGCGCCTCGAACGCCAACTCCCGTGCCAGCTCGTCGACCCGGTGCTCCGCCAGCCCCCGGGAGACGAACCAGGCACCCACGTTGCGCACGTCGCGCTCCAGGAAGGAGCGGCCGCGCGGGTTGGCGATGACGTCGACGATCTGCGGGACGTCGATGATCACCAGGCGGCCCTGGTGCACCAGGATGTTGTAGGCGGACAGGTCGCCGTGCGCGTAGCCGTCCCGGGCGAGCACCGCCAGGCTGGCGCCGAGCTGGTCCCAGAGATCGTCCACGTCGCTCTCCTCGGCACGTAGTTGGGCCAGGCGCGGGGCGGCGGCGCCGGTCGGGTCACCGATGAACTCCATCAGGATCTCGGTGCCGAGGATCTGCACGGGGTAGGGCACGGCCACGCCCGCCGACCAGAGCCGGGAGAGCGCGGTGAACTCGGCGGCGGCCCACTGACCGGCGATGGCCTGCTTGCCGAAGTCGGACCGCTTGGCCATCGCACGGCTGACCCGGGACTCCTTGTGGGCGCGGCCCTCCAGGTAGCCGGAGTCCCGGTGGAACATCCGGTGCTGGCCGTCGCGGTACCGCTTGGCGGCCATCAGGGTGCGGCGTCCGGTCTCCGGCACGGCGCGCTCCAGCAGGAAGACGTCGGCCTCCTTGCCGGTCTTGACGATGCCGAACTCGGTGTCGACGGCCGCCAGTTCGGTCACCACCCAGTCGGGGCGCGGCTCGGGCCCCTTCTCGGTCGGGGTGGACTGGTCCCAGGTGGACCAGCGGTCGCCCGTCGGCGGGCCGTCGGGGGCGTGGGAGTCGGTGGGGTGGTCCTGCTGATCGTCCTGGTCGTCCGGGGCGCCCTGGTAGGCCTCGAAGTACGGCTCGTAGGCCTCGAAGTCATGGTCCGGATTGCGGCGGCCGGCGCCCTTGCCGCCCTTGGAACGGATGCGGGTGAAGGACTCTTGATCGGCGAAGCTGTCACGCACTGCGGTGATCTCCTGCGGATGGGCCCACCGGAGGGTGCGTCAGCGCACGTGTCGTCAGCCGGTAGGCAGGTGGTGAGAGGGGGCGTAGGGCGCGCAGGCGAAAGCGCGCCGCGTCACGGCGGCAGTCATCGAAAGGCACCTCCCCTCTCACCTGTTGCAGGAACGCCAGAATGCTATCGGCTGCCGGTCGGCGCGCAACTGATTTATCGGCCGGGCGAGGGCCGGGACTACGTCCAGGCGAACCGGTACGCCCGATAGGTGTTCACGCCCGCGGGGAACTCGGCATTGAGGACCAGCTCACCGGACCGGTCGAACTCCGAGACGTAGGGCAGCGATCCCCAGCCGACCACCAGGCCACCGTCGCGCAGCGGCTGCGCGTTGCCCTGCGAGGAGGCGCTGAGCCCCGCCGGCTGGTCGACGGAGCGGACCAGAGTCGCCTGGTGCGTACGGAAGTCGAGGCGCACGGTGACCACTCGGCTGTACGGCAGCTCGCTGGTCGCTCCGGTCCCGGTGTTCGCCACGCCCGCGGACTCGTTGTCGAAGAGGGTGTAGAGCCCGTTTCCCAACGGCTGCGGGTCGTGCTGCCAGGAGAAGAGCTGCCCGGCACTGTTCAGCACCTGGCCGGGCGCCGCCGCGGCCTTGAACGAGCTGTCCTTGCCGCCGAGTTGCCAGCGGATCTGCCCGGTGTGCCGCGAAACCTCGTACGTGGTCCAGGTGTTGCGCGCGTCGATCAGCAGGTTCCCGTTGCCGTCCAGCTTGACGGCGTTGAGGTGGAACCAGTCCCACGGCGTGCTCGCCGAGGCCGGCAGCGGCTGCTCGCTCTCTGCGTACGGCACGTGATCAGCGCTGTTCCACTGGAACAGCACCTTTCCGGTGCGGATGTCGACCTCCTGCACGATCCCGTCGATCACCCTCTGGTCGGCCGGGCCGCCGATGGCGGTGAGGTCGGCGGTGGCCTCGGCGTAGGAGATGACCAGCGCCGTGTTCTGCGGGGTGATCAGGAACTCGTGGCCGTCGGCGGCGTAGCCGTTCCCGGGCTTGACCTCGCCGATCTTCTGGTAGCGGTCGTTGTAGATGACGTCGACGCCGTCCGAGAGCCCGCCGAGGCCGCTGCCCTGCCACCAGGTCAGCACCGGCTTGCCGTGGTACGTCTGCTTGCGGAAGTCGGCGGCCGACTGGCCGGCGGGCAGCGGGTGCGACCAGAGGACGTTCTTGCCGTTCGGGCTCAGGATCTCCACGCCGCTGGCGTACCGGCTCGACTGGGAGGTGGGTGCGAGGAAGAGATCGCCGCCGGTGTCGGTGGTCCGGTCGGTCAGCACGGTCAGCGGCGGCAACGGGAGCGGCAGGCCGGCCGTCGGCGCCGCGAAGGCGCCGGTCGTGGCGAGGGTGCCGACGATCGCCGTGGTCGCGGCCAGGGCGAGGGCACGGCGGGTCAGGGTGTTCGTTCGCATGGTGATCCTTCTGGCAGCCCGAACGGGCAGAGGGCGGAAGATGGCCGGAGGCACGCACAACTCATCGCCAGCCATGGCGAGTTGCGGATGCTGGAAGCCTGCTGGCAGGCAAGCGGAGGTCGCGACGCGCAGCGCTGCCGGCGGATGACGTCAGCCGGTCAGGCGCAGCGGGACTGTCGCGAGGTGAGGACGCTCAGCAGGAGCGACAGGCAGCGGAACAGACCCGAAGCAGGTCGATGTGACCTCGGGTCGTCAGGAAGATGGACTGCTGCCGCATGCCGGGGAAGCTAGCCGCACCGCCTACCGAGCGTCAATGCCCGTCCGCATGATGGGCCGCGTGCCGAGCCGCGAGCACGCGGTCCACACCGCTGCGCGAGCGGGTGTCTGGGGTGCACGCGTGACCACCAGTGTCGGCGCCTCGTTCAGGTCGGTGTGCGGCGGGGTGGTTCTCGGACGGAATCGGCGAAGGGAGCAGACGACATGACGGAGCCTCTGGTGGATCTGGCGGGCAGGTCCTGCCTGGTGACCGGTGCGGCGAGCGGGATCGGGCGGGCGACGGTCGAGCTGCTGGTGCGGCTCGGGGCCCGGGTGGTGGCTGCCGATATCAACGCGGACGGGCTGTTCCGACTGACCGATCGCTTGCTCGGCCAGGGAGAAGTCGCCGCTGTGGTCGGCGATGTGACGGTTCCTCAGGACGTTCAGCGGATGGTGGAGGAGGCCGTCAGGCGTTACGGACAGCTGGACGTCGCGGTGGCCAACGCCGGGGTGCTACCGCTCTCCGACGTGCTGGAGACCAGCCCCGAGGAGTGGGACAGGGTGATGGCGGTCGACGGCAAGGGCATGTTCCTGACCTGCAAGTACGCGATCGAGGCGATGCTGCCGCACGGCGGGGCGATCGTCTGCGTCTCGTCCGTCTCCGGTCTGGCCGGCCAGGCTCGCCAAGCCGCCTACGGTCCGGCCAAGTTCGTCGCCTCCGGGTTGACGATGCACCTGGCGGTCGAGTGGGCGCACCGCGGCATCCGGGTCAACGCGGTGGCGCCGGGCACCATCACCACCGAGCGGGTCCAGGCGCTCCAGAACGAACCCGGTGGACCGGAGTACCTCGACGAGATGGCCCGGGCGCACCCCATCGGGCGACTCGGGGAGCCGGCGGAGGTGGCCAGGGCGATCGCGTTCCTGGCCTCGGACGCCGCCTCGTTCATCACCGGCACGGTACTCCCGGTGGACGGCGGATACCTGGCGCGCTGAGTCCTGCGGATCGCCCACGCCGGCGGCTCGGGCTGCGCCGGTTCGAGCAGGCCTCGCACGGCTGATCCGGACCCCGCCCTTCCGCGTGCCGCCCGCGTTCGCCAGACTGACGGCCGTGTCTCAGAAAAACGTAGCCTGGCCCCCGCACGTGGTGCGGCGGCTCGCCCGGATAGCCGCGCTCGCTCCCCTGCTGATGGTGGGGATCGGGGTGCTCGGCACCAGCCCGGACTGGTTCATCGCGGCACTGTTCCTCGGCGTGCTGACCGTGGTCCTCGCGATCGCGGTACTGATGGCGAACGCGACGAAGGGGTGGGTGTTCTTCGCCGGGCTGCTCATCGGTCTGGCCGTCACGTTCGGCTCCGGGCTGGTCTTCCAGGCCTGGCTGATGCAGAGCCACGGGGAACGCACCGAGGTGCTGATCACCTCGGTGTACCACACCAGGGGCAAGACCGGCCCGATCTACCACTGCAAGCTGAAGCGCACCGACGGCAAGCCGCTGGCCCACGCCGAGATCATCGGCATGGGCTGCAACGGCACACAGGACGCGGGCACCACCGAGGACCTGCTGGTGGACCCGAGCGGCTGGCTGGACCCGCAGCCCGTCGACACCGACTTCAGCTCCCTCCCCGTCGGCATCGCGAGCGTCGGCGTCGCGATCGGCCTCTGGGAGCTGACCGTCTGGCAGACCCGCCGGGTCGGCCTGCGCGAGGCCGCGGCGAACCCGAAGGCGCCCGGCGGGCCGAGCGGGGCCAGGCCGAGCGCCGACAATCGGAGCAAGAAGAAGCGCAAGCGCCGCTAGGGCCGCGTCTTGTCGACCGGCTCCGTCCCGTCCCGCCTCGGCCCCGTCCCGCCTCCAGCCCCGTCCCGAACCCTGGTTCCGATCTTCAGGAGACCCCCGCCGTGACCGGCACCTACTACATCATGCCCGACCAGGAGAGCGGCGCCGCCTGGACGTTCGGCCCGGAGCAGCTCAGCCGGACCGTCGCCGGTCACTGGCCCGGCTCGAGGGTGTCCGGTCCGGCCGGTGAGGTCGACGTCCACGACCTCACCGTCCGGGTGGCAGGGGAGGAGGTCGCGCTCGACTACTGGCCGGCCGAGCAGTTCTTCGCCTTCCGCGACCAGGACCCGCTGGAACTGCCCTTCCGCATCGCCTACACCATCCTGCTCGAACTCGCGGCCGGCAGCCGGGTCATCTGGGTGGCCGACTTCGACGCCACGCCCCACCCCGTCGAGCTGTCCCAGGGGCTGGCCCACGCACTGTCGCGCTCCCCAGGGTGACCAGCAGGCCGGGCTCCTGGACCAGCGAGCCGGGCTTCTGAATGACGGTGGCGCACCTTCACTGCCGCAGCAGCCGATCCGCCGCCTCCTGCCAGGCCCCCGTCACCGCCTCGCGCAGCACCGCGCCGCTCTCGGGGATGCCGCCCACCGCCCGCACGGGGGCGCCCAGGTGGACGTGGTAGCCGGGGCGGCGCAGCGGGGCGGTGAGCACGCCCGCGAGTTGCTTGGTGGCGCTGCCGGAGCTGAGCCGGCGGGCGCCCGCCTGGCCGAGCGGGACCACGGGGGCGCCGGTGGCGATGGCTAGCCGGGCCAGGCCGCTGCGGAAGGTGCCGGGGGCCGCCTCCCCGGAGTCGCGGCGGCGGGGCAGGCCGCCCTCGCCGTAGATCAGCACGCAGCGGCCGTCGGCGAGTGCGGCGGTGGCACCGTCCAGCGCCTGGGCCGCGTGCTCGGTGCCGCGGTGGACGGGGATGTGTCCCTCGCGGGTGAGCGCGCGGCCCAGGCCCGGTATCCGCCAGAGGCCGGCGGTGGCCAGCACGACCGGGCGGGCGCCGAGCCGGTGGAGGGCGGCCAGCACGATCGCCGGGTCGGCGAGCGAGGTGTGGTTGGCGGCGATGATGCTGCCGGGGGCGGGTTCGGCGCCGGTCTCCGAGCTGATGGTCAGCGCGCCGAAGAGGGGGACGAGGGTGGTGGCGAGGCGGCTGAGCATGGCACGGTCCTTCTGGCCTGGTGGTGGCAGGTGGGCGATGCTCGCCATCCTGCCGGATCCCGGGGCGCAGGGCCTGAGTAGCCGTACTCAACCGCCGCCGATCAGCTGACCGTTGTCGTGCTGAGCGTCTGGGCCGTGGCCGGGTAGCAGGTGGTGGGCACGTTGACGGTGAAGAACGCGACCGGGACGGTGGCGTCGAAGGTCAGGCCCGGGTCGGCGTAACTGGTGCCGGCCACCGAGGTCGTGATGGTGCTGCCGGAGGCTCCGGCCTGCAGGGTCAGGCTGAGCGCGGGCAGCGTGAAGGTGCTGCCGCCCGCCACCGAGGCGTTCACGGTGATCACCAGGTTGGAGCCGCTGACGGCGACGCTCCCGCTGCCGTCCGGGATGCCGGACCCGCCGGCCAGCGACTCGCCGACCAACGTGGCACCCGCGGGCACCGGGATGGTCAGCTGGATGTTGCTGATCGACTGGATGCTGTAACCGCTGACCGTGGTGGGGACGGTGAGCGCGTCGGGCGCCAGGGTGACGGTGAACTGGCTGCCCGCCGCCACGCTGGACGGCGCCGTGGCGTTGACGCCGGCACCCAGGCTGAAGGTCTGCGCGGAGCCGATCGGCGGTGTCGCCTGGCAGGCGAACGCGACCGGGTTGTCGGCGGCCGAGGCGATGGGGGCGAGCAGGCCGACGGCGGCCAGGCCGCCGGCGAGCGCGATCGAGGCGCGCGAGAGCACGGACTTGGTTCTCATGTGGGGGACTCCTGAGGCGTCGACGGGATTGCGATGACCCTGCCAAGCGACTTCAGGATGGGCGCCACTGAGGACCGCAACAAGGTTGCGGCCCTCAGTGGTTGGGCTGATTTCCGGCCAACTTCTGGGCCGGGCGGACCTCTCAGCAGTCTCGGTGGCCTCAGTGGCGATGGTGGTTGTCCGGCTGCGCCGGGTCGCCCGGGTGCTCCAGGCCCGGGACCAGAGTCAGGCGCTCGGCTCGAGCCCGGTCGAGCCAGCGGACGAAGGCGATGCGCTGCGCACAGGCGCGCAGCCGGCCCGCGACGTCGGCGCTGCCGACATCGCGCTCCGGCGTGACCTCGCCGGTCAGCGCCGCCGTCCAGCCGCCGACCGTCACCGGCTCGCCGGGCGGCGCCGCGCGCAGGGCGGCGGCCAGGGCGGCCGGGAGGGTGGCCGGGTCGGCCTCGAACTCACCGTCCGGGCTGGAGAGTTGCCAGCGGACGGCGGCGGCGCCGGCGGGCCCGGCCGCCGAGGCGACAGCAGCCCGGTAGGCGGCGCGTTCGTCCTCGCCGGCCTCGACCCCGTCGGTCACCGCCGCGAACACGGCGCGGACGGCCGCACTGCCCTCGAAGGCGGCTGCCGCGATCGAACCGAGCTCGACCGCCGCCCGCTGATCGAGGTTGACCAACGGCGCGGTGGCGCAGTCCAGTCGGCGCGCCGTCGCCTCCGCCCGGCACAACTCCTCGGTCAGCAGCACCTGGGCGACCCACCGGGTCAGCTGGCGGTCCTCGGCGCTGCCTGCAGCGGGCAGTGCCGAGGACCGCGGACCGCCGCGCAACGCGGCCAGCCTGCGGTCGAGTTCGGTGCGCGGCAGCGGGCGACCGTCCAGATAGCCGAGCAGGGCGGGAGCGGCGTCGGTGCTCACGGGGCCACCACCAGCTCGACGGTGGGCGCGTACTGGCAGCGCCCGAACCACATCACCTTGCAGACCGCCCAGTACGCGCCCGGGTCGGTGTCCAGGGGCGGCGCGACCTCGAAGCCGACGGCGCGCCGCTCCCCCGGGGCCAGCGCGAAGCCGCGCACCGGGGCGCCGAGGGCCGGCCAGCTGCCCCAGGGCGACACGGCCTGCAACTCGCCGCGGATCTCACCGCGGGTGCGGTTGGTCAGCACCACCTCCAGCAGGCCGCGGCCGCCGGGCGCCACTCGCACCGACTCCGCGCCGACCTCGACCGACAGGCCGGTGTCCCGCCCGGTCGCCGCCTTGGTGCCCTGGGCCTGTCCCCAGCCGTCGGGCAACTGTCCGGGGGCCGGCAGCAGGTCGGGCAGCTCGCCGACCGCGACGGTGGTCACGTCCTCGATCTGCTGCCCGCCGTACTCGGTGCGGACGGCGACGAAGTACAGTCCTGACAATGCGTCAGCAGGCGGCGTCACGGTGGCCGAAAAGCGCACCTGCCCGGCGGGGTCGAGCCGGTAGGGGCGGCGGCGCGGGCTCACCTGCCAGCCGTCCGGGGCGATCAGCTCGACGGTGCCCTCGACCGCCGCGTCCCGCAGCTGCGAGGCGAGGACGACGGAGAGTTCGAGCGCCGCGCCCTCGCCCTCCCCCTCGTCTGCGCCCCCGCCCGCGCCCGTACTCCCGCCCCCGTGCGCCGTCAGCAGTCCCGGGCTGACGCCGACCGAGACGGGCAGGTAGCCCAGCGGCGCCGGGCCGCGGTTGTGCAACCAGTAGCGGGCGTGCACGGGTTGGGCGAGTTCGGCGACCGGGCCGAGCGGGCGGCCACCCGAGGAGGCCGAAGCGCCGGGTCGCGCGGTCAGCGTGAGCACCTGAGCTCCCGTCAGGTCGAGCCGCTCCAGCGGTTCCTGCGGCCGCTCCAGCAGATCCGCCCGGTGCACGCCGTCCAGCGTCAGCGCCCCGCTCAGCCGCGCCGTGCGCCCGAGCCCGGTGGACTCGACCAGCCGCAGGGTGACCCCGGCGGCCGGGTCCAGCTCGGCCGCCGACCCGGCGGCGATCGGGTTCCCGGTCGGCTTGAGCGCGCTCAGCCGCACCTCGCGCGCCGGGTCCACCCGCAGCCAGCAGTGGGTGGCCGGCAGCGGTCCGCCGTGCGCGGGCGCCAGCCGGGTGAGCAGCGGGTGGTTGAACTCCTGCCCCTGCGCGGGCAGCGTCAGGGCCCGCCAGTCACCCTCGCCGGAGACCAGGGCGTAGTGGAAGTCGTGTGTCCAGTGCTGGAGTTGGAAGGAGGAGCCGTCCACCGCGGTGCGCCGCGGCGGGTCGATCCAGACGCCGGAGGGCCACCCGGTGCAGGAGCGCAGCAGTGAGAGGTGCAGCGCGCCGGTGGGGTCGACGGCGAAGCCGGGCAGGCCGTAGGTGAGCAGCGCGGCGGTGTGGTCGGTGAGGCGTTCGGCGGCGGGGAGTTGACCGGGGCAGCTGGCGCCGATCAAGGCGTCGCCCAGGTCCTCGGCCAGCGCGGCCGGGTCGGCGACCACCAGGGCCGGCAGCGCGCGCAGGTCGCGCAGGTCGGCGCCCGGCTGCCAGACCTCGGTCAGCGCTTTCCCGGCCGGCACCCAGACCCGCCCGTGCGCCGCCAGCACCGCCGCGTACTCGCCGCCGGCCCGCTCCAGCAGCTCCCGGGCGGCCGCGTTGCGCTCGGGGCCGCCGACCACGATCCGGAAGTCCGGCAGGTTGGAGTCCACGTCGAGCCAGCCGTACCGGGACCGGTCGGCGCTCGCGGTGGTCGCGGTGACGCCGGCCCGGGCCAGTGCCACCACCAGCTCGCGGGCCTCGGCGGCGGCCTCCTCGGCGGGGACCACCACCTCGGCGACACCCAGGGCGCGCTCGCCGAGCGGGAGCCCTGCCGGGTCGGTGAGCGTGATCCGGGCGGTGGCGCTCAGGCCGAACCAGGTGTTGGCCGGGTTGTCCAGGGTCCACGGCGCCTCGGCCACGTCCACCTCGGGCAGCGCGAAGCCGCGGCCGACCACGGCCTCGGCCACCTCGCTGACCGGCAGCGTGCCGGGCAGGTCGAGCGGGAAGCGCAGCCGCAGCAGCCGGTCGGCGGCGCGGTGGTCGAGCACCCGGGTACGGCAGTCGACCCGGTCGACGCCGTGCCAGAGCGTGACGCTCTGCTCGTAGCGCAGGCCGTCGACCGTGCCGGTGACCACCAACCGCTCGCCCAGCGGCCCGACTTCGCGCTGCACCGTACCGACGCTCTGCGCAGCGCCGATCACCGGCCCCTTGGGCAGCAGGTGCCAGGGGCCCTCGCCGAAGTCGGGATGCTGCGGGTACTCCTCGTACATCCGCAGCTCGTTGCCGACCTGGCTGGGCTGGATCAACTCCCGTCCGTGCAGCCGGTCGTGGACGCTGCTCAGCGCGCCGCCGCGCTGCGGGTCGGCGGTGACCCGGTACCGCTGATTCTCCGCCGTCAGGCCTTCGACCGGGCGCCACAGGGGATCTGATGCTCCGTCAAGGACGCGCCAGGTGCGCCAGCCCAGCGCGGGGACGCCGTCGGCGTGGAAGTACAGGGTGCCGCGGTCGACCGCGCAGGCGACCGGCGCGCCGGTGTCGTCCACCACCCGGGCGTCGGTGCGGCCCTGCGGCAGGCGCACCGAGACGGTGCCCGAGCGGTCGAAGGAGAGAGTGTTGGCCACCACCACGGCCACCGCCTCCGCCGACCCTACGGCCGACCCCACGGCCGGCCCCGCGCCGCCGGTGTCGATCTGCCCGACCAGCGCGTCCAGTGCGGTGTCCCGCACCTCGGCGGCCAGGTCGTGCGCCTCGCGCCAGCCGCCGAGCAGGTCGAGGTAGACCTGGTCGGACTCCGAGCCGGTGATCGCGTCGTGGTGAGCGCCGTAGGCGAGGTGGCGCCAGACCTTGTCGAGCGCCGCCTGCGGGTAGCGGCCCAGCCCCTGCAGCGCGGCCAGGGTGGCGAGCTTCTCGGCGTCCAACGCGGCTACCTCGCAGGCGCGTTGGGCCTGCTTGGTGTCGATGTAGGAAACGTCCTTGCCGGTGTAGACCGGATTCATGTCGCGGGTCTGCGGGCTCGGCCGGCGCCCGGTGGCGGCGAGTTCGGCCCGGACGGCGGTCAGGAAGTCGCGCGGGATCGCGCAGACGAAGCGCGGCCAGAGGTACTTGGCGGCCCAGGAGCGGTGGATCTCGGTGACCCACTTGTTCGGCGGGGTGTAGTCGGTGCCGACCGGCAGCAGCAGGTTCCGGGTCGCGCCGACCGGCTTCAGCTTGCGGTACAACTCGTACACGGCGGCCTCGGCGGCGGCCAGGTCGGCGGCGGAGTCCATCCACCAGCCGGCCGAGTAGTGGTGCGGCATGTAGTGGGTGAGCACGCCGTGGCCTGACGGCGCGAGCCACTCGAACTCGCTGGGGAACTGCATGACGGTGGCGTCGTCCTTGGCCGTCCTGAAGTTCTTCTGGATCGGGCCCCACTGGTGGAACGGACCGCGGGCCCAGGCGCTGCCGGTCAGTCCGGCGTCGGCCAGGTAGCCGGGGAACTGCGGGTCATGCCCGAAGACGTCCAGCTGCCAGGCGGTCTGCGGGTCGCCGCCCAGGATGTCGCGCTGGTAGCCGATGCCGAGCACCAGGTTGCGGATGGTGGTCTCGGCACCGGTCAGGTTGGTGTTCGGCTCGTTGTAGGTGCCGCCGACCAGCTCGACCTGGCCGCGCTCCAGCAACCGGCGCAGCTCCGCGCGGCGCTCCGGGTGCTGGTCGAAGTAGGGCTTGAGGTAGTCGACTTCTGCCAGCACGAACTTGTACACCGGGTCGCGCAGGGCGAGTTCGAGGTGCGCGTCGACCAGCGCGAAGCCGTTGCGCTCCCACAGCGGCCGGGTGGTGGCGTCACCGGCCAGCAGCTCCCAGGGGGAGGTGTAGGCGGCCTGGGTGTTCCACCAGACCGGGTCGTAGTGGAAGTGCGAGACCAGGAACATGGTCCAGCCGGGCTCGGCGACGGTGACCACCGCCTCGGCGACGGCCTCGCCGGCGGTGACGGTGACCGGGAGCTCGGTGCCCACGGCGGCGTCCGGCGCCAGCTCCAGCGGGACCTCGACCAGACCCGTGCCGGTCGCCTCGCCGCGCACGCCCGGTCCCCGCACGGTGATCGGGGTGGGCGGTCCGTCGACGGCCACCCGCAGCACCTGGCGGGGCGCCTCGGCGGTGCCGACGAACAGGTCGGTGCATTCGACGGCGGTGATGGTGACCGGCACGGGTCGATCCTCTCTGGGCGTCAGACGAACGGGCGAGCAGGCGGCCGGGCAGGCGAACAGGCGGGCGGACGGTCCGGCCCAGGTCAGCCCGTGGCCTGCTTGGCCGCGGCGTACCAGGAGGCCGGGCCGGTCCCGTTCACGGGCACGGCGTTGAAGTACTCCCAACCCGCGACCCCCGCGAAACCCGGGTATTCGCCGACCAGCGAGTGCAGCGTGCCGCCCAGCGTGGCGGGGTCGACGTAGCCGTCGCAGTTGGCGGCGTTGGTCACGGTGCCGGCCACCACCCGCGACGGGGCGAAGCCGTTGCGGACGACCGCGTCGTAGGCGGAGGTGTTGCTCAGGTCGCCCCAGCCGCAGTAGAACTGGGTGTTGTACCAGGAGATCCTGCTCCCCACGGCTTGCTCCAGCTGGCGGTAGTCGAAGCCGCCGGAGAAGCTGGAGCCGCCCGACAGGTCGGTGGCGACCGGCGCCAGGGTGATCACGAAGCCGCTGCCGAAGTCGGTGCGCAGCTGCTTGATCAGGTGCTCCGTGTCGGCGAGCGAGAAGCTCTCCTCGATGTCGAGGTCGACGCCGTTCAGGTGGTGGGCGCGCAGCGTGTCGCGCAGCTGCGGGTAGTAGGTGGTGAAGGCGTTGTGCAGGTCGGCGTAACTGCCCTGGGCGGCGCCGCCGAGCATCGCCTCGACCTTGGTGCCGGCCTTCTGGAGGGTGGCCAGCTCGCGCCACATCTGGGTGTACTTGGCGGCCGACGGCGGGTCGTCGTTGAGGGTGATGCCGCTGCCGGCGTTGAGGTGGAAGGCAGCCACCTCGATGTCGGTGGCGGTGTTCTTCAGCGGCAGCGGTGAGACGTACGCACCGTTGTCGTACTGGGTCTGGTAGTACGCGACCACATGGTGGGCGGGGGCGGTGTGCGCGTGCGCGCTGGCGGTGCCGGCCGACAGCGCGAGGGCGCCGGTGGCCAGCAGGGCCGTGCAGGCACGGGCGAGGCGACCCGTCATGGATACCTCCGGATGGGGGCGAATGGGCGGGTGGACACGGAAAGCGGCCGCTTCGCCCCGGACGCTAAATCGATTTAGCTTGCGCGTCAATGGTCCCATCATCTGACTGTCCGTCAGATACCCGCCGACGGCGGCCTACCCGCGCGGCACCGCCGTGCTCTCCCGGACCGTCAGGCGCGGCGTCGGCGTCTTGAGGTCGACCGCCGCGGCCGGGTCGTCCAGCACCGCGAGCAGCGTGCGGGCCACCTGCTCGCCGAGCGCGAAGGTGTCCCGGGAGAGCGCGGTGAGCGGCGGGTGGACGATCCGGGCCAGCAGCGAATCATCGAAGGAGACGATGGACAGCTCGCCGGGCACCGCCACCCCCATCTCGCCGGCCACCCCGAGGCCGGCCACCGCCATCACGTCGCTGTCGTAGATGATCGCGGTCGGCCGCTCCCGCCGGGCCAGCAGCGTCCGGGTGGCGGCGGCCCCCTGCGCGTCGCTGAAGTCCGTCGGCAAGGAGAGCGTCTCGCTCAGGCCGAGCCGCCTGGCCGCGTCCCGCAGCGCGCGGATCCGGCGCTGGGTGTGCTGGAAGGCCGGCAGTCCGGCCAGGTGGGCGATCCGGCGATGGCCGAGCGCCGCCAGGTACTCGACGATCGACAGCATCGCCTCCCGGTCGTCCGCCCAGACGCTGGGCAGGCTGCCGTGCCGCCCCGGCCCGCCCAGCACCACGGTCGGCGTGCCGAGTTCTTCGAGCACCTCGATCCGCGGGTCGCGCACCTGGAGGTCGACCAGGACGAAGCCGTCCACCCGGTGCTCCGAGACCCAGCGCCGGTAGATCTCGATCTCGGCGACGGTGTCCTCGACCACCAGCAGCTGCAGCGCGGTGGAGCGCGCCGAGAACTCCGCCTGCAGCCCCGAGAGCAGCTGCGCGAAGAACGGCTCCACCCCCACCGTACGCGCCGGGCGGGCCAGCACCAGCCCGACCGCGCCGACCCGGGACCCGCCCAGCGCCCGGGCCGCGCTGTGCGGGCGCCAGTTCATCTCCTCTGCCACCCGCAGGATCCGGCTGCGGGTCTGCTCGCTGACCCCGGGACGCCCGTTGAGCGCGAAGGACACCGCACCCTTGGACACCCCCGCCGCTCGGGCGATGTCGGCGATGGTCGGTCTGCCCACGTGTCGTGTTTCCTCTCTTGACACCGTTGCTGCGCCGGAGCATAGTCCACAAAAGCTACTGGACCGGTTTAGTAAACCGCTTCAGAACTTCCGCGGAACTCCCTCGATTCGCTCCCTCATCCCGTTCCCGCGCCCCGCCGACTCCCCCACCGGCCGGGCAGAACCCAGGAGAGCTCCATGCCAAGAGTCCGGGCAGGCTTCACCCCCGCGGCCGTCGCGGCCATCGCGGCGATCAGCACGGTGGCGCTCAGCGGCTGCGGCGTCGGCGGCACCAGCTCCGACGCGGCCAAGCAGAGCGTGGCCGCCGACGCCCCGCTCAAGGGCACCATCACCTTCCAGACCTGGTCGCTGAAGAACGACAAGTTCACGCCCTACTTCACCGGCCTGGTCCAGGACTTCGAGACCCGGCACCCGGGCACCACGATCAACTGGATCGACCAGCCGGGCGACGGCTACACCGACAAGGTGACCAGCCAGGTCACCAGCGGCAGCCTGCCCGACGTGGTCAACCTGCCGCCGGACATCGCCCATTCGGTCGCCAAGGTCGGCGGGCTGCTCGACCTGACCAAGAACGTGCCCACCCTCGCCCAGGACTACGTGCACAGCGGCGTGGCCGCCTACGGCTACGCCGACCTCGGCGCCGACAGCTACGGCCTGCCCTGGTACCTCGGGACCGACATCAGCCTCTGGAACAAGGCGATGCTCCAGCGCGACGGCCTCGATCCCGCCCACCTGCCGAAGACCTTCGACGACCTGCTCGCCCAGGCCAAGGTCATGCACGACCGGTCGGGCGGCAAGGACTACCTGATGAGCCGCCCGCCCGGACTCTCCGACATCGTCAATTCCGGTACCGCACTGATGACTTCGGACGGCAAGAAGTTCGCCTTCAACACCCCGGGCGCAGCCGCCATGCTGGACAAGTACACCGCCGCCTACGCGGCCGGCTACCTGCCCTCCGACGTGCTGACCAGCACCTACGAGGGCAACTCGGCGCTCTTCAACAAGCAGGAGGTCGCCTGGACCACCGGCGGCGGCAACTACATCCAGAGCACCCAGCAGACCAACCCCAGCCTGACCCCGCTGATCGTCCCCTCCCCCGCGCTGGACACCGCCCCGCTCTACGTCCAGGGCGTCTCGGTCGCCGCCAAGAGCAAGAACCTGCCGCTCGCGCTGGCCTTCGCCGAGTTCGTCACCGACGACACCAACCAGGTCAACTTCGTGAAGCTGGCCCCGGGTTACCTGCCCGGCAGCGCCGCGTCCGCGAACAACCCGGCGTACAGCAAGAGCGACGGCACCGCCCAGGGCGACGCCTCGGTCTTCGCGTACCAGGACATGCAGAAGGCGGTGAACTTCACCCCGCCGGTCTGGACCGACGCCATGAACACCGTGCTCAACCAGCAGATCGCGCTGGCGATGACCGGCAAGGAGTCGGCGAAGCAGGCGCTGGACAACGCCGTGAACCGGGCCGACCAGCTGCTGGACCAGTGAGCCACGCGGGTGCCGAAGGGAGGACTCGATGAAGGCCCACCGCTGGTACACCCCTTGGCTGTTGACCGCCCCGGCACTGATCTGGCTGGCCGTCTTCAGCCTCTGGCCCGCGCTCAACACGGGGGTCCTCTCCTTCACCAACGTGCACACGCTCAGCGGCGGGCAGTTCATCGGAGTGCGCAACTACGTGCTGATGTGGCAGGACCCGCAGCTGCGCGACGCGATCCTGAACACCGTGATCTTCATGGTGGTCTGCGTCCCGCTGCTGACCTTCCTGCCGCTGCTGCTGGCCCTGCTGGTCCAGCGCACCCTGCCGTTCATGGGCTTCTTCCGGACCGTCTTCTACTTCCCGGTGATCGCCTCCGCCGTGGTGGTCGCGCTGATCTGGCAGTGGCTGCTGGACGACCGCGGGCTGGTCAACGGGCTGGGCAGGCAGGCGGGCCTGATCCACCACACCCTGCCCTTCCTCACCGACCGCTGGCTGCTGCTCTCCAGCGCCATCGCGCTCACCGTCTGGAAGGGCCTGGGGTACTACATGGTGCTCTACCTGTCGGCGCTCGGGAACGTGCGCCGCGAGCTGCACGAGGCGGCGGCGGTGGACGGCGCGGGCACCGTGCGGCGGTTCTGGTCGGTGACCGTACCGGGCGTGCGCGGCACCATGGCGCTGGTCTCGGTGCTGATCGCGGTCAACGCGATGCGCGTCTTCACCGAGCTGTACGTGCTGGGCGGGCGCACCGGCGGTGTCGGCGGCCAGGACGTGTCGTTGGTGATGCTGATCCAGCAGGCCGCCTCGGGCAGCGACGGCCGGATCGGCTACGCCTCGGCGCTCAGCGTGCTGCTCTTCGTGCTGACCGTCGGCCCGTTGCTGCTGCTCGCCCGCTGGAACCGGAGGACCGACTGATGACCACCGTCTCCGAACACCGCGCCGAGGCCGGCCCGAGCACGCCGCCGCGCGGGCGATCCGGGCGCGGGCGATCCGGGCGCGGGCGATCCGGGCGCGGTCGCCGGCGCTCGCCGGTGTTCGACGCGGTGACCCCGCTGGGCCTGGCCGCCCGCTACCTGACCCTGCTGGTGATCCTGGCGATCACGGTCGGGCCGATGCTCTGGGAGTTCTCCACCTCGCTGAAGAGCGCCTACGAGGACGTCTACACCGCCACCCCCCGGCTGCTGCCGCAACACCCGACCTTCGGCAACTACGGGCACGTGGCGCGGCTGATCCCGGTGGGCCACTTCGCGCTGAACTCGGTGATCGTCGCGGTGCTGGACGTGGCCGGCAACGTGCTGGGCGCCACCGCCGCCGGCTACGCGCTGGCCCGGCTGCCGTTCCGCGGCCGGCGCCTGCTGCTGGGCCTGTTCCTCTCCACCCTGGTGCTGCCCGGCGAGGTGACGATCATCTCGCAGTACCAGACGGTGACCAGGCTCGGCTTCGGCGACTCGCTGCTCGGCGTGGCGCTGCCCGCGATGATCGGCGCGTTGAACGTGCTGCTGATGCGCAACGCCTTCCGGTCCATCCCCGCCGAGCTGGAGGAGGCGGCGGTGATCGACGGCGCCACCGTCTGGCAGCGGCTGCGCCACATCGCCCTGCCCGGCGTCAAGGGCACGCTGAGCGTGATCGTGATCCTCACCTTCATCGGCGCCTGGGACGACTTCCTGTGGCCGCTGCTGGTGCTGCAGAGCCCCGACAAGCTGACCCTCACCGTCGGACTCTCCTATCTGCAGGGCGCCCTGGTGGCCGACCCGCGCGCGATCGCGGCCGGCGCGATGATCGCCCTGCTGCCCGTCCTGGTGCTCTTCGTGACGCTGCAACGGTTCTTCTTCCGCGGCGTCGGCGAGGGCGCGGTGAAGGGCTGACGTGGCGGTGCAAGGCTGGCCTGTTGGCCGACGACGACCGGAGTCTTTGATGACCGACGAGCTGACCGGACCCCGGTTCGGCGTCAACTACACGCCCTCGCGCGGGTGGTTCCACCACTGGCTGGACTTCGACCTGGACGCGGTGCGGGCCGATCTGGACGCGATCGCCGCCCTCGGCCTGGACCACCTGCGGGTCTTCCCGCTCTGGCCGCTCTTCCAGCCCAACCGCACGCTGATCCGCCCGCGCGCCGTCGAGCAGTTGGTCTCCCTGGTGGACGCGGCCGGTGAGCGCGGCCTGTCCGTCGCGGTGGACGGACTGCAGGGACACCTGTCCAGCTTCGACTTCCTGCCCTCGTGGACGGCCACCTGGCACCGGCGCAGCCTCTTCACCGACCCCGAGGTGGTCGAGGGACAGGCGGCCTACCTGGGCACGCTGGCCACGGCGCTGGCCGAGCGGGACAACTTCATCGGGCTGACCATCGGCAACGAGATCAACCAGTTCGCCGGCGACCCGCACCCCGATCCGGACCGGATCACCCCCGACCAGGCCGCCGCCTGGCTGCGCCGGCTGCTGGCCGCCTGCGAGCAGGGCGCCCCGGGCCGGCTGCACCTGCACGCCGAGTACGACGCGGCCTGGTACCAGGACGACCATCCGTTCACCCCGGCCCAGGCGGCCCGGATCGGCGCCGCCACCGCCGTGCACTCCTGGGTGTTCAACGGCACCGCCCAGCGCTACGGCGCGGACTCGGTGGCGACCGGGCAGCACGCCGCCTACCTGGTCGAGCTCGCCAAGGCCTGGGCCGACGACCCGCACCGCCCGGTCTGGCTGCAGGAGGTCGGCGCCCCCGCCCCGCACATCGCCGCCGAACGGGCCGGCGAGTTCACCCGGACCACGGTGGCGGCCGCGCTGGACTGCCCGGACCTGTGGGGCGTCACCTGGTGGTGCTCGCACGATGTGGACCGCTCGCTCGCCGACTTCCCCGAACTGGAGTACAGCCTGGGTCTGCTGACCACCGATCAGCAGACCAAACCCGCCGGTCGGGAGCTGGCCGCGGCGGTGGCCGAGGCCCGGGCCGGCTGGTGCGCGCCGCCACCCCGGAGCACCGCGCTGGTCCTCGAGCTGCCGGACGAGGCGCCCAAGCGGTCCACCTGCGCCCCGGGCGGCGCCTTCTTCGAGGCCTTCATGCGGCTGACCGCCGACGGCGCCCGGCCCACCACGCTGCTGGCCGAGCGCGTGGCGGACCCCGTGCACCTGGCCGCGCGGGGTATCACCGAAATCGTCACGGTCGAGGACCTCGGCCGCTCCTGACCCACCGTCAGCCGACCTTTCCCTGGGAGCCCTCATGCACGACGACCGCAGCCTGGTCGAGTCCCGTCTCAAGCGCGTGCTCGACGAGCGCATCCGCCCCGCGGTCCATCCGGAGTCCGTCCCGCTCGAGGTCGGCATCTGGACCGCGCCCGACGAGCCGGTCCCGGTCGCCGAGGGTCTGGCCGCGCCGCGCACTCCGATCGCGGCCGGCGAGCGCTGGGGCGCGCCCTGGAGCACCAGCTGGCTGACCGTCACGGGCACGGTGCCGACCGCCTGGGCCGGGCGCACCGTGGAGGCGATCATCGACCTGGGTTTCGACAAGAACATGCCCGGCTTCCAGTGCGAGGGCCTGGTCTACCGGCCGGACGGCACGCCGGTGAAGGGGCTGAACCCGAACAACCAGTGGGTGCGGGTCGCCGCGCCCGCCGTGGGTGGTGAGGCGGTGCTGTTGCACGTCGAGGCGGCGGCCAACCCGGTGGTCCTGGACTACCACCCGTTCCTGCCCACCGGCCTGGGAGACAAGGCCACCGCCGGCAGCGAGCCGCAGTACCGGCTGGCCCGGCTGGAGTTGGTGGTCTTCGACGAGACCGTCTGGCAGCTGGCACTCGATCTGGAGGTGCTGGGCGAGCTGATGGCCGAGCTGCCGGTGGACGGCGCCCGGCGCTGGGAGCTGCTGCGGGCCGTCGAACGCGCGCTGGACGCCATCGACCTTCAGGACGTCAACGCGACTGCTGCGGCGGCCCGTTCGCAGCTCGCCGAGGTGCTCGCCGCACCCGCCGTGCCGTCCGCGCACCGGATCAGCGCGGTCGGCCACGCGCACATCGACTCGGCCTGGCTCTGGCCGCTGCGCGAGACGGTCCGCAAGGTGGCGCGGACCACCGCCAACATGACCGCGCTGCTCACGGACGAGCCGGACTTCGTCTACACCATGTCCCAGGCCCAGCAGTACGCCTGGATCAAGGAGCACCGGCCCGAGGTCTACGCGAAGGTCAAGCAGGCAGTGGCCGAGGGACGGTTCGTGCCGGCCGGCGGGATGTGGGTGGAGTCGGACACCAACATGCCGGGCTCGGAGGCGATGGCTCGTCAGTTCGTCCACGGCAAGCGGTTCTTCCTGGAGGAGTTCGGCGTCGAGAACGAGGAGGCCTGGCTCCCCGACACCTTCGGCTTCACCGGCGGGCTGCCGCAGATCATCAAGGCGGCCGGCTCGAAGTGGCTGCTGACCCAGAAGATCTCCTGGAGCCAGGTCAACTCCTTCCCGCACCACACCTTCTGGTGGGAGGGCATCGACGGGAGCCGGATCTACACCCACTTCCCGCCGATCGACACCTACAACTGCTCGATGAAGGGCAGCGAGATCGCGCACGCCGCCCGCAACTTCAAGGACAAGGGCCGAGCCACCCGCTCGCTGGCGCCGACCGGCTGGGGCGACGGCGGTGGCGGCACCACCCGCGAGATGATCGCCAAGGCGGCCCGGCTGCGGGACCTGGAGGGCTCGGCCACCGTCCGGTGGGAGAAGCCGGCCGAGTTCTTCGCCAAGGCACAGGCCGAGTACCCCGAACCGCCGGTCTGGGTCGGCGAGCTCTACCTGGAGCTGCACCGCGCCACGCTGACCAGCCAGGCGAAGACCAAGCAGGGCAACCGGGCCAGCGAGAACCTGCTGCGGGAGGCCGAGCTGTGGGCCGCCACCGCCGCCGTGCGGTGCGGATTCGCCTACCCGTACCAGGAGTTGGACCGGATCTGGAAGACCGTGCTGCTGCACCAGTTCCACGACATCCTGCCCGGCTCCTCGATCGCCTGGGTGCACCGGGAGGCCGAGCAGACCTACGCGGCGGTGGCCGAGGAGCTGACCGGGATCATCACGGTCGCCCAGCGGGCGCTGGCAGGTGACGGTGCATCAGGTCATGAGGTCGTCTTCAACGCGACACCGCACGAGCGTTCGGGCATCGCGGCCGGCGGTGCCCGGGAGGTGGTCGACTCCGCGGGTGACTGCTCGCTGCACGCGCGGCCGGCGGGCGGGTTCGTGCTGTCGAACGGGCTGCTGCGGGTCGAGGTGGACGGGCGCGGGCTGGTCGTCTCGGCCTACGACCTGGCCGGGCGACGCGAGACGATCGCCCCCGGCGCCGCCGCCAACCTGCTGCAACTGCACCCGGACTTCCCGAACATGTGGGACGCCTGGGACGTCGACCAGTTCTACCGCAACACCGTCACCGACCTGACCGACCTGGACGAGCTGGCGATCGCCGCCGACAAGCCGCAGGCGGTGGCGGTGCGGGTGGCCCGCTCGTTCGGCGACTCGCGGGTGACCCAGACCCTGACCCTGACCGCCGGCGCCAAGCGGCTCGACCTGGACACCGAGGTGGACTGGCACGAGACGGAGAAGTTCCTCAAGGCCGCCTTCCCGCTCGACCTGCACACCGAGCGGTACGCCGCCGAGACCCAGTTCGGCCACCAGTACCGCGCCACCCACACCAACACCAGCTGGGAGGCGGCCAAGTTCGAGGCCTGCAACCACCGCTTCACCCACTTCGCCGAGCCCGGCTGGGGCGTGGCGCTGGTCACCGCCTCCACCTACGGCCACGACGTGACCCGCACCGTGCGCGCGGCGGACCACGGCACCACCACCACGGTCCGCGTCTCGCTGCTGCGCGCCCCGCGCTTCCCCGACCCGCAGACCGACCAGGGCCTGCACCGGTTCCGGCACGCCCTGGTGCCGGGCGCGACGATCGGCGACGCGGTGCGGGAGGGGTACGCCATCAACCTGCCCGAGCGGCGGCTGCCGGGCGACGCCGAGGTCGCGCCGCTGGTCGGCGTGGACAACGACGCGGTGGTGGTCAGCGCCGTCAAGCTGGCCGACGACGCGAGCGGCGACGTGGTGGTGCGGCTCTACGAGGCGCACGGCGGCCGGGCCCGGACCGCGCTGCGCGCCTCGTTCCCGCTCTCCGCCGTGCGGGCCTGCGATCTGCTGGAACGCCCGCTCGGCGAGGGGGATCCCGAACTCGCCGAAGGCGCGGTGGAGCTGACGCTACGCCCGTTCCAGCTGGTGACCCTTCGACTGGTGCGCGGTTGAGGCTCAACGCCCTTGTCCAGGCGTCAGGTTGGGAGAAAATCAGGGGACTCGACCACGATCTCGCCCTAGGATCGACGGTTATGGTTGATCTCTACCCTCCCACCAGTCCATACGACCATGGATTTATCGACACCGGAGACGGCAACCGCGTCTACTACGAACAGCTCGGCAACCCCGGAGGCAAGCCCGCCCTCTACGTCCACGGCGGCCCGGGGGCGGGCGCCCCGCAGCGGCCGACCAGGGCCTGGGACCCCGAGCGCTACCGCGTCATCCGCTTCGACCAGCGCAACTGCGGTCGCAGCACCCCGCACGCCAGCGATCCGGCGGCGGACATGAGCCTGAACACCACGCAGCACCTGATCGACGACATGGAGCAGCTGCGCGAACACCTCGGCATCGAGCGGTGGTTGCTGGACGGCGCCTCCTGGGGCTCGACGCTCATCCTGGCCTATGCGCAGCAGCACCCCGAGCGGGTCAGCGAGATCGCCATCCAGGCGGTGACGATGACCCGCCCCGCCGAGACCTACTGGCTCTACCGGGGAGCCGGGCGGTTCTACCCCGAAGCCTGGGACCGGTTCCGCGACGGCGTCCCCGAGGACGAGCGGGACGGCGACCTGCTCGCGGCCTACGCACGGCTGATGGAGAACCCCGACCGGGCCGTCCGGGCGAAGGCCGCCGCCGACTGGCTGGCCTGGGAGGACGCGGTCATCTCGAACGAGCCCAACGGCTCGCCCGGCATGTACAGCGATCGCGACGTCGACGCGCAGATCGCGTTCGTCCGGATCTGCGCCCACTTCTTCAGCAACGGTGCCTGGCTGGAGGAGGACCAACTACTGCGCAACGCCCACAAGCTGGCCGGGATCCCGGCGGTGCTGGTCCACGGCCGGCACGACATGGGCAGCCCGGTGGAGACGGCGTGGGAGCTGGCGAAGGTGTGGCCGGACGCACGGCTGCGCATCTTCGAAGACTCAGGACACATCGGAGGCGAGGCGATGCGGGAGGCTTCACGGGCGGCCATCGAGGAGTTCAAGAACCGCTGACCCGGGCGATCCGGCTGAGCCTGCGAAGGGGCCCGCTGCGGCGAGCCCCTTCGCGGGCTGATGCCTACGCGGTCACCACCGGTCGATGCCCATCACCTTCGCCGCGTCGTGGATGGCGTTGTAGTGCGGAGTCGACATGTCGGACTTCTTGTCCTTCGGCGGAAGGTTCCGGTCGGTCTGCCGGAACTCGTCGCGCGCCGCGGCGAGCAGGCTGGTTCCGTAGCCGACCGGCACGTCGGCCTTCCCGTGGACAGGGTGCGACTTGGCCGCGGTCTGGCTTCCGGCGTTGGCCAGGATGCTCCGAGCCTGGTTGTAGGCGGCCGGCTTGATCGTCTTCGGGTTCCGGTTCTCCGCCAGTGCCCGAGCACCGGTCGTGACCACCGGGGACGAGCCAGCCGTGGCGGCATGGCTGGAGGCGGGTACAGCCACCGACAGGAGGGCGGAGGCAACCAGGGCGCCAAGGGCAGTCGTCATGCGTCGAGCGTTCATGATCTGTTCAACGGCGTAGCAGGAGGCGGGTAACGCCGGTTGACGGCCTGTCATCCTGCGGCGCCGGCGTCACCTGTCCACCGCGTTCGCCCGACGACATCGCGCCCGCGCACGCCGCCGGCCTGCACACTGCGCACTGGGGGGTGGATGCGGGCGAGGTGCTCGGGTCGGGCACCGCCTCCCGCTGACCCCCGGGCGGACAACCTGGGCCTACGCCACGAGTGGATCTTCGACAAGACCACGTTCGCCTACCTCGGCGAACGCGCCTACCTCGTCCGTGACACCGTCAACGGCAAGAAGGGCATGCTCATCAGCCTCAGCGCCGTTCTCGCCCGCGGCGTCGCCGACTCCGCCGGGAGCCCGCCGGTCACCCTGGTGACCTCGGGCTGACCGGCCGCCTGTGCGGCCGGTCCCCGGCGTTCCCGAACCGGTGAGCGGGCTGCCGGACGGATCACATCAGCGGCCCGTGCCGCGTCGATCTCTCGCGAACCGCGCTGATGCACCAACTGCCGGAGACGCCATGCCGCGTCGACCGGCGGGGAAGGGTGCGCGGACCGGGGCGAGCTGGAGCGGACGAGCCGACACGTCAGCCCTGTTCTCCGGCTTCCGGGCTCGGCGGCAGGGTCGGGTAGTCGGGGATCGGATACACGCCGACGGCGAACCCGTGGACCGTCTCGCCGGAACGCGGCAGCTTGTCGAACTCGTGGATCACCTGCTCGATGCGCTCCCAGAACTCGGCCGCCTGCTCCTCGGAGATCCGGGCCCGCCGGATGAACTGACGCAGCTGCCCGAGCTCGTACGCCGCAGCCGATTCCTTCGCCGCCACCTCGAAATCGTTGAAGTCCGGCGGCAGCGCGCCGCCGGTCGTCTGCCGGCCGAGGCCGACGAAGAACATCCGCGCGGTGCGGCCGTAGTAGCGCTCCTCGATCGCCCGGACCCGGCGGGTCCGCACCACGCGCAGCAGACCGGCCTTGGCCAGGACCCCGACGTGATGCGCGACGGTGCTCTTCGGCCGCTTGACCGCGGCGGCGAGCTCGGTGACGGTCGCGGCGCGCTCGTGCAGCAGGCCGAGGATGGTGGTGCGCAGCGGGTCACTGATGGCCCGCACCTGTTCGGCGCTGGTGAGCTCGATCGTCTCATCGAGGTCGTAGTCCGGAGTGTTGCTCGACATGGTCGAATGAGACTAGCATCGTCGATTGTTCGAGAAATTTGGATCGTTCAGCGAAGTCGAAAGCGGGCAGGCCATGGCCGAGGTTGTGCTGTTCCACCACGCTCAGGGGCTGACCCCCGGAGTCGAGGCCTTCGCGGCCGAGCTCCGCCGGGCAGGCCACACCGTCCACGTCCCGGACCTCTATGAGGGGCACACCTTCGACACCCTGGAGCAGGGCATCGGCTACGCGAGCCGGACCGGGTTCGGCACCATCATGGAGCGCGGCCTCGCCGCTGCCGCGTCGCTCGGTAGCGAGGTGGTCTATGCGGGCTTCTCCCTCGGCGTCATGCCGGCCCAGCGCCTGGCCCAGACCCGCGCCGGCGCCAAGGGTGCTCTGCTGTTCCACTCCTGCCTCCCGGTGTCGGAGTTCGCCGAGGCCTGGCCGGCCGACGTCCCGGTGCAGGTGCACGGGATGGACGGTGACCCGTTCTTCGCCGACGAGGGCGACCTCGACGCCGCCAAGGAGCTGACCGCCGCCACTGAGCGCGCCGAACTGTTCCTCTACCCCGGCAAGCAGCACCTGTTCGCAGACTCCTCGCTGCCGTCGTACGACCAGGCTGCGGCCGAGTTGCTCACCCGGCGTGTCATCGAGTTCCTCGACGGCCTGCGGTAGGCGGGGTCCGCGTCGCGGGCATCCTCATCCGGCCGGCCCGGTGATCCGAGTTCAGGGAGGCTTCGCCATCCTCGAACGTGCTGGTCGGGGGTGCTGGCGTGGCAGCTCTCCGAGGTGCTCGCGCTGGTCGTGGGCGGGAGTCTGTGGTCTTGATCGTCTGCCCGGGTGGGGCTGGAGCGGCGGTGCTGGCGGCAGCAAATCCGCTCGCCCGCCCAGGCGATCGGCGTTAGCGTCCGCGGGTGATGACAGCAGACGACGTACTGGCCATCCTCGCCATGCTGCGGCGGGCGGAGGTGGACACCTGGATCGGTGGTGGCTGGGGCGTCGATGCCCTCATTGGTGAGCAGACTCGCCAGCACCGTGACCTGGACCTGATGCACCGGAAGGACCAGGAGCCAGCGGTGATGGCGGCGCTCGCGGAAGCCGGCTTCGCCGAGACCCTCGATTGGCGGCCGGTGCGGTTCGTGGTCACCGACCCAAGCGGTCGAGAGATCGATCTGCACCCGCTGGTCTTCGCCGCCGACGGGTCCGCGGTCCAGGCCTCTACCGACGCCGAGCACCCATTCACCTATCCCGCCTCGTGCCTTGTCACGGGAAAGATCCGGGGGACCGTCGTTGGCTGCCTGTCACCCGAACAGCAGGTCTACTTCCACCAGGGCTACGAACCGGCGGATCGCGACCGTCACGACATGACACAACTCCGACAGGCCTTCGCCATCGCCACCCACTTCTGACCACCCTCTGAGCTGGCGGTTCCCGGACTACGGGACACGCTTGTTGGAGCCAAGTGGTCACGCTCGTTGATCTACCCGGGCGCCCCAAGCGGGGAGTCCAGCCGCGCTTGCTCCGTACCACCTGGCGCGCCTCCCCCTCGTGCCGGGTTCGGAGCGGAGTCGGCTCCCGTAGCGTTCGTGGAGGGGTGTTGATCAGATGGCCAGTCCGCTGAGGTAGAGGTCGCCCGCGCAGTCGAGGGTTTCTTCTGGAACGAGAACGTCCCGCCGGCCATGGGGAACCGGCGGGACGAGCTCGCTAAACCTGGATCACCTCAGGCATTGGCATCGCCCGGCCAGCCCTGAGCGCGGGACTCCGTGGAGTCCTCCGAACCGTCCAGCTCATTCGGCTGACTCGGTGTGTCCACAGAGTCGGTGCTGACCTCGGTCTTGTCGACCGGCGCGATACGGGGTGATACGCGACCTGGATCCACCATGGTGTCCTCCTATGTTGAATGCGCGTGAGTGCGCTTGGTGATTGCCGCTGAAACCCGGTTGGTTCCCGGCAGGTTCATGAGGGGTGGGGGCGGCGCAGTTGCTCACTCGACATCCTGAACAGCAGAAAATCGGCGCGGATGCCACGCTGCTCCACGTACTGGTTCTCCCGACCCTGCTGTTCGAAGCCCACTCGTCGGAGGAGCTTCGCGGACGCCGTGTTGCGGGCGTCGCAGGTGGCCGCGATCCGTTTCACGCCCCTGGCGAAGAGGCGGTCCGCCACAGCGGTCATCGCTTCGGTCGCGTAGCCCCGGTGATGCATGTCGGGGGCCAGCGTGATGCCCACCGTTGCCTGACCACGGCCGCTCTCCGTCGCGACAGCGAGATCACCGATCAGGCCGGGCCGCCGGTACAGCTCGATCGCGTACTGGAAGACGCCGGGCCCGTCGGGATTCTCCGTGAGGTAGCCGGCAACGATCGCCTCTGCCTCCGCTTGATCGATCGGCGAGCACCAGGACTGGTAACGGGCGACACAGGGGTCGGAGCGGTACCGGGCCAGGGCCGGCGCATCGTCACGGCTGAACCGCCGTAGCCGAAGCCGACGGGTCACGATCTCGGTCATCCATCCCTGCCCTGGCAATACCGGATCTCGAAACCGGAACCGCGGCCTGTCAGAAGCAGCTCAATGCGCTGCCGCCGCATGCCTCGGGGGTTGCCTGGCCTGCGGCTTCCACCGCGGTGTGCGGGGCTGAACCCGCATAGGTCGGCGTGGCCGCGATGCCGAGCATCAAGGCCGCCACACCGACTATTACTCGAACTACCCGTCTGAGCACGATGGTCCTCCAAGGCCGCGACTGGAACGCTTGCTCTCAGTAGGTCAGTTGCCGGTAGACGACCGATCAACAACCGATAGACAGAGCAGCCGTCGGAATCGGCACGTGAGGCAGTACCCACCGGGACGATCGCCAAGCGGGACCCTCGATACGCGCCGGCGTCGGCCTCGCGCAGTGGATTCCGCGATGGCGTCGCGCAGGTCCCCGGGCATCGGTGGAACTGCTCACCGAGGCTGCTCATTGCCCGCTGGGTACGCTCTCAAACGACGTCACCCCAAAGGGAGCATCATGGCCGGCTACATCACTGTCCTGACCACCACCGACAGCGCGGCGCGCGCCGAGGAACTTGCCCGCGCCGGTGTGAGCGCGCGGGTCGCGGCCTGCGCCCAGATCGACGGTCCGATCAAGTCTGTGTACTGGTGGGAGGGTTCCGTCCGGGCGGACGAGGAGTGGCGCGTGCTCTACAAGCCGGCACTACCGTCAAACCCGCGGCAACCGACGACAGGATGTCATCGCTGGCCTCGTCGGCATCACCCCCGACTACCTGGGCCAGATCGAACGAGGCCTCAAGATTCCCGCCATTCCGGTCCTGCACGCCATAGGAGAGGGCGGGCTTGTCGTTCATGGCCGCCCGGCCTCTCGTCGGCCGCGCCGTGAGACAGCTCGGCCTCTCTCCCCGCAGAGGCGGCAGTCGAGCATGGCAAGATCGCGCTGTCAGCCCTGCAAGCGAGAGGCGTACGTTGAGCAAGTGGACCGTTTACGGCAGCCGCACCGTCTACACCAGCCCCTGGGTTGAGCTGGACCTGGTCGATGTCGAGCCTCCGGGTCAGCCCCGGTACGAGCACCACTTGGTGAAGTGGGCCCCGGTCGCCGCCACCGTGGTCCTCAACAACCGCGGCGAAGTGCTCATGATGTGGCGCCACCGCTTCGCCACCGACACATGGAACTGGGAGATCCCCTCCGGCATCGTCGAGGACGGCGAGACGCTGGCGGCCGCCGCCGCCCGTGAGGTCGAGGAGGAAACAGGATGGCGCGTCGCGTCGGTCGAGCCGCTGGCATACAACCAGCCGGTCGGCGGCATGTCGAACGCCGAGCACCACGTCTTCCTGGCCCGTGATGCCGTGTTCGTTGCGCCACCCGTCGACACGCACGAGGCCGACCGGATCGAGTGGATTCCGCTCAACAGGATCCAGAACATGATCGACCAGCGGGACATCGTGGCTGGGGTCGCCGTTACCGGTCTGCTGCAGCTCCTGGCCCGGCGCCCCTAACCAGCGTGTGCGGGCACGGCTGCGTTGGTGATTGCATCGCGCAGTTCGCCAACCAGTGGCATGCGGGCCGCGCGAGCGGGAATCGCTGCTGCGACCTCGCGTGCGCGGGAGATCACGATGCCGGTTCGGTGAGCGGTCGGGAGGGATTCCAGTGTGTGAACGCCCACCTGCGCAGCCGTGGCCACCTCTCCCACGCGGATGAGCCCCGCTGCTTGATCAAGCGCGATGAGCGCCCGGTCGAGGTGCTCGACCGGGGCGTACATCGTCAGTGCCTGGTCCAGCGCGTGCTGGGCGCGCCGGGTGTCGCCGAGCACCGTGTGCATGCTTCCGACGTGCCAGCGGAGCTGGCGCTCGGTGTATCCGTAGGCCGTGTCGGCTTTTTGATCATCACTCAGGCGGGCGAACACGCGTTCTGCGATGTGCATCGCCTGGCGGGCATCGTCAGTACGGCCGACACGTGCGAGCGAGCGCGCCTCAAGAGCCGGGGCCCACGCGGCAGTGGCGCACGCACTGCTCCCGGCCACCAGCCGGGCCCGTTCAGCGAGTTCAGCAGCGGCCTGTGGTGAGCCGAAGTAGAACGGGATCACAGCTTCCCGAGCGAGGAGCCACGCTCTCAAAGCGCGGTCGCCGGTCTCCTCGGCGGCCAACTGTGCAGTGCGGAACCATGCGCGAGCCTCGCGGTGCTCGCCGAGCGCGACAAGCGCCATACCCGCGGTGCCTGCCAGCTGTGCAGTTACGTGGCAGAGCCGTCGGCGATACTCGGTGGACTGGCGCCGGGCGAGGTGGTGCTGGATCTCAACGAAATCAAGCACGCTCTCGGCGAGGAGCTGATTCGGTGGGCTCATCTGATACGAATGCCCATGCTCGGCCGCTGAGCGCTCCCACTGCTCCATCATCGTCTCACTGAGGCTCTCACCGAGGGTATCCGTCAGCGACCTGCGCACGTCGCCGAGGGCATCCAGCACAGTTCCGGTAAGCGAAACTCCCGCCGATGCGAACAGACCACGCAGTATTGCGCGCCGATCGGAAATCTCCTTCGGAACGTCACCAGTGGAGGACCGCCTGGGGACCGCAGAAGGTGTCTCTCCGTCGCCCTGGTGCCCTGCTGGGGTGTAGTCCCGGCCGTAACCGAGCCGGTCCGGACGCGTCTCGTACAGACGACATAGGCCGTCCAGATTCACATCACCTGGTCGGCCCCGGCCGACTTCCCACACGGAGAGCTGCTGCATTGTCAGTCGACCCCCGGCCACGACGTACGCCGAGGTTGCCTGTCGTAACGTCCAACCCCGAGCCAGTCGCTGAGCCTGCAGGAGACTCACCTGGCACTCGTGTGCGATCCTCGCGGCGAGGCGCCACGCTGACCAGTCCTCAGCTGCCGCCTGCTGTCGCAGGTGCGCTACAACCGGCCTGTGATTGATCCGGGACATGGGACCACGGTAGACCCGACTGGACGCCAGGCGTCGCCGGTTTGGACAGACGCATATGAACAGCAGGCGAGTCTTCACGAGTAGCTTATGAACAACAGCCGCTTTCACGACCAGGCTGCCATTGGCGCCGATGTGGAAATGCCCGAGGCTCTGGGCATGGCAGATCTTGCAGAGTCCCTGCCGCAGCCCGCTATCGGGCTGCCGCTTGTGGACGGAGTCCTGACTGATGATCAGCAGCGCTCGGGCTGTGTCGGCTGCGGTGCCGAGTCGGCCCCGCACCTCGGCGAATCGCGGACGACCCGGGTGGCGGCCGGCGTGGTGCGAGACGAGCGCGTGCGCCGCTGCACCCCGTGCCAGTGCAAGCACCGCTCGGGGCATGCGGGGGTAGCGGCGTGATCGAGACCGACACCCGGCACCCGGGCCTTCACCGCACTGCCCATGCCTTCCTGGAGCGGCACGAGCTGCACCACGACCCGATGAGCTACCTGGATCACGGCTACGTGAAGCTGTTCCTGGCCGGGTGGCGGGGCTCGACCGGCGAGCCGCTGGAACTGGCCGCGTGCTGGGGCCTGTTGGTGTGGCGGCTCGATGACGTGCTCGATACGGAGTTGCGCGACGCGGAGCCGACGGCGGTCGAAGTGCTCGTCGACCGGCTGCTCGATGTCCTGGACGGGGAGCCCGCCGAGCCCGCCGATCACCCCACCGCGCGGGCCCTCGCCGAGCTGGTCCAGCGGACCCGGGCGGCGATGCCGGAGGACTGGTGGACGCGCTACACGGCCGAGTTGGACGCGTGGATCCACGCGGCGGCCGACAAGCTGGAAGGCTACATCCGCCCGCGCCGCACACCGACGCTACGGGAGTACCTGACGCTGCGACCGATCGACGGCGGCATGCTGCTCGCCGCGATGTGGACCGAACTCGCCCTGCAATGCGTCACCCCCGACTGGAACAGCCTGCCGGTCAACTCGCTCCTCAGCTGCTTCTCGACGATCGGCACCCTCACCAACGACCTCGCGGCCGACACGGCCAACCGCCAGGGGGACACCTTCACCGCGCAAGACGCACTGGCCCGCACCACCGGGCTGACCACCGAGCAGGCCCGCCAGCGAGTGCGGGAGCAACTGACAGCCGAGAAAGCGCGCTTCTGGTTCCTCCTGACCGCCATCCGCGCCGACGTTCGCACCTGCGACCCCCAAGACCCGATGCCGCTCTCCCCGGTCACGCTCCGGTTCGCGCTGGCACTCGACCACTTCGGGCAGGCGCTCACCAACTGGACACTCACCAGCTCCAGGTACCGAGCGGACACCATCGCTCAGCCGCCAGTACCCGAGGGTCCGGCGCCGGGCTGGACGCTGCACCAGCCGTTCGAGCCGTCCAGCGCGAAGCAGGACCTGCGACAAGTCATCGCCGCCGCCGCCGAACTGGAACAGCACGGGGTAACGACCGCAGCCGAACAACTGATCCGGCTAGCAGGGCTGGCCATGCGCCTCGTCCACCGGATCGCCGAGGACCTGGAACAACGGCTCGGGCGCCAGTCCGCTGCCGCACTGATCGAGGAGAAGAGCCGATGACGCCCTACCAGACCACGGCGCTCGCCGAACTGGAAGCCCTCGGCCGCCAGTTGGACGCCGCAGCGAAGCAAGGATCCGACGCCACCGTGCTCGACCCGCTGCTCGCCGACATGCGGCACCTGCACCAGGGGATCACCGACCACCTGGCAGACGGCCTCGGCCCGCCGCGCAGCGCCGCAACTCCCGCGCGGCCTCCAGCCGCCCTCCGTGCAGCCGGTCACGCTCTATCACCGGGGTAAGCGCGACCACTCGAGCCGCGCTGCACCAGATCGGCGGCCTGGGCTGCGCCCTTCGATCGTCCTGAGCGCTGGTCAGTGGTGTTCGTCGGGCTCGCCGCGGGGCCAGGGGCGGACGATCGGCGAAAGTCGCGTGACTCTACCAATGGCACCCGCGACACTGACGCCATGACCGGTTCGGCACCGCCTCTACTGCTTCGACCGCGTGCCCTGCGGCCCGGAGACCTCGTGGTCATCGCCGCGCTGTCCGGCCCGCTGCCAGCCGCCTACGAGCCCAACGTCCAGCGGACGGTGGAGCTGTTCGAGCGGATGGGGTTCCGCGTGCGGCGGGCTCCGCTGCTCGAAGCAGGACGGCGCCGTTGGTGGAGCGCGGCCACGCCGGTCGAGATCGCTGCGGAGCTCAACGGTCTTCTGCGTGATCCCGAGGTGCGCGCGATCGTCGCGAGTGACGGCGGCCAGACGGCGCTCGGCTACCTCGACCTGATCGACGTCGACGCGATCAGGGCCGACCCCAAGCCGATCCTCGGCTACAGCGACATCTCGCTACTGCATCTGGTGCTCCATGCGCGCACGGGCCTGGTCGGGTTCCATGCCGACATGGCCGTCCCCGGCTTCGGCGGCTCCTGGCAGGCTGCGCCCGTGGCGCGCCAGGCGGAACTCGAGAAGCTCTACTCCAGGTTGCTGACCGGTACCGAGGCGATCGGTGCGTTGCCCGCGAGCCCGTCGTGGGAGTGCTGGCGTCCTGGTCGCGCCGAAGGGCGGCTGATCGGCGGGGTGATCAACCGCATCGCGCTGGCGCAGGCGACGCCCTTCGCGCTGCCGCTCGACCGGTTCGACGGTGCCGTGCTGTTCTGGGAGGAGATGGGCGGCCTGGCCTCGTACGTGTGGAGCTATCTGCAGGTGATGCGACACTGCGGCATCCTCGACCGGATCTCCGGCATGGTCGTGGGCGTGCCGCGCGAGATCAGCGGACTCGAGCCCGGCGCGTCCCCGTCCCTGCGCGAGATCGTCCTCGACGTCCTCGGCGACCGTGACATCCCGGTCCTGGGCAACGTCGAGTTCGGGCATGCCGGCCCGAATCTGCCGATGCCGGTAGGCGTTCGCGTCGGCCTCGATGCGCGGCAGCGGACGTTGTCGCTGCTCGAACCGGCGGTAGGGCCGCCCGCGATGACGGGCCCGGTCGGCTGAGCACCGGGGCTCACTGAGCCGACCCCGGCAGCAGCCTCCGGGGCCGACTCATGGAGGACGACGGGTCGGCGAGGTGCGGGCCGCAGGTCAGCCGTAGTTGTGATCCAGGGCCCCGCTGGTGGTGTACCGCAGGAGAGCGATCCTGTTGTCGGTCGTGCCGGCGAGGATGGCACGACCCGCGCCGTCCAGCACGACGCCCGCGATGGTGTCCGCGCTGCCGCCGCCGAGGGCTGCCTGCGCGACGCCGTTGGTGCCGTACTGGGTGGCCGGTGTGCCGCCGGCGGTGTAGCGCAGGGCGGTGGCCTTGCCGTCGGGGGTGGTTCCCGCGACGGTGATGTCGCTCTTCCAGACGTTGATGGTGGTCGCGGTGCCCTTGGTCGTGGCGGTGGCGACGCCCGTGGTGGCGAAGGTGCGGTCGATGGCTCCGGCGGAGGTGTAGCGGGCGACGGCGAAGTGGCCGTCGACGGTGCCGGCGACCAGGATGCGTTCGCTGGAGTCGAGGGCCATGACGGGCCCGGTGTGGATGGCTCGCCGGTCGCTGGTGACGACCTTCCCGCCGGTGCCGAACGCGTTGTCGAGACGGCCCGCAGGGGTGAGGCCGGCCATGGCGAACTTGTCTTCGGTCGCGCCGGACTTGCGCGTGGTGCCGACGACGTCGACCCGGCCCAGGCTGCGGACCGCCAGGGCCGCGCCGCTCTCGGCGCCGCCGAAGTCGATCCGGGCGATCCCGTTCTTCCCGTAGCGATGGTCCAACTGCCCGGCCTTGCAGGTGGATTCGTTGCCGGAGCAGTACTTGACCACGGCGATGTGGCCCTGGGTGCTGGCCAGCAGGTAGGGCTCGCCGGCAGAGCCGAGGGTGAGCCCGGTGGCCGCGTCGTCGGTGCCGCCGAGGTCGGTGATGCGGTACCCGGTGCCGTTGAACGTGGTGTCGGGACGGCCGTTGGCGGTCAACCGCGCGACGACGACGTCACCGCCCACGGTGCCGGCCACGACGACCTTGGTGCCGCTGATGCCGATCGCTGCGGCGCCGGCCGCACCGGCGCTCTTGGGCAGCGGCACGGTGGCGATGCCGTGCTCTCCCCAGGCGTCGTTGAGCTTCCCGCCGGGCGTGTACTTCGCCACGATGATCCTGCCGTTGCTGGTGGCGACGACCCCGGCCGAGCCGTCAGGGAAGACCTCGATGGAAGCGACCGACACACCGCCCTTGACCGTGGTGACGACAACTCCGGCAGAACGGTTGGCCGTTGCCCAGGCCTGGCCCGTCGGCACGACGGCGGTGAACGCGGTGACCGCGGTGAGCAACGGGAGCGCGGCCAGCGCCGCAGTGGTGCGGCGCGAGGCGGGTGGTGTGGTCAATCCGTTTCCTTATCAACCGGAACCGGCAGCAGCCCGATTCCTCACGCTATTTGATGAACCATCACTTGTTGATGAGTAATCAACTGATCACGAACAGTAGCATCTTGCGCGTCGAGCCCTGCGGATCGCGGGCTCCCGTACCCCCGAACGAGGCTGATGTGAAAAGAACACGACACTCCTGGCTGGCAGCCGGCACCGCACTGGCCCTGGCCGGCGGACTGGGCGCCGTGTCCGCACCGGTGGCGCAGGCCGCCAAGCAGGACCCCCTGGTCGTGACCCAGGTCGGCGTACCCGGCGCCCGCACGGGGGGTGTGCTGGAGTTCGACGGCTCCAACGAAGACGATCTGACGTCCCACGGCGTCTACGGAGTGGTCTACCGCAACAACAAGGCGAAGAACGCCTGCACGGGCATCGACGGTCCGAACATCAATCCGTTCGACGAGTCGACCCACAAGAAGTGGCGGCGCGCACGGGACGAGTTCACAGCGACCGGCAAGACCAAAACGCTGCAGCCGAACTCCTCGACGACCGTCAGTTCGGACGAGTCCAAGACCACTCACTGGTCGGTGAGTGCCACCACGGAGGTCGACAGCGGTCTCAAGTGGGTCTCCAGCATCAAGGTCAGCATCACGGGGAGCTACGGCGAGGACAAGACCGTCTCCGAAGGCCAGTCGGACACCGCCACCAACCCGACCTCCGACATGACCCAGCGTGTCGCGATGGGCGTCATGTCCGACGTGTGGGCGGTGCAGACGCTGCCCTGGCGGTACGGCTGGCGCAACAAGGGCGACAAGATCTACGTCGGCGACACCGCGAACAGCATCGCCGAGCGCTACACCGTGCCCAACGCCGGCTGCTACAAGACCGGTTACTTCCACGCCCTGAAGATCCCCGCGAGCGTCGGGTTCGGCGTCGTCGAGCAGTATCCCGCGAGCCAGACGGAGCCGAACTGCCCCTTCCGGATCGAGGGTGACGACGTCCAGCTGCACCCGGCTCTGAAGGCCGGCGAACCCGACACCGCCAGCAACGACCCCAAGTACGCCATCCCCGCAGGCACCTGCGTCACACGCTCGGACGGCGCCCAGGACAAGATCGTCACCGAGACCGACGAGGACGGCCGGGTCACCGGCCGCAGCGCCTGGGTCGAACTGGCCACCTGGCCCAAGAAGGGCAAGAAGTGCCTCGGCCCCTTCGCGGCCAGCTGCAGCAAGAACTTCTGGGTCAGCACCAACGACGTCGACGGCCTCGAGGTCAAGCCGCCGGCGCTGGACACGTGGGGCAACCAGACCACCTTCACGATCCGACCGACCACTGCCTCGAACGACTCCCTGGTCGGAACGCACGGGGACTTCAACGCCGTCTACGCCGTCGACGGCTACAAGGGGAACTGGCAGCTCCTCAGCAAGAACGGCGGCCTGTGGCAACTCAAGCAGACCGGCAGCACCAGCACCCGGGACGGCCAGTGCATGATCATCGGCACGCACCAGTACGGGGAAGGCGGCATGCTGGACAACTGCGGCGACAACTCCAACCAGCAGTTCAAGGTCGTCTTCGCGGGCCAGGGCTCCTTCTACATCCAGTCGAAGCAGTCGCCCGACAAGTGCCTCACCCGGAACACCTCCGGCGCTAACTACACCCTCTTCGCCAAGTGCAACGGCACCGACAACAACCAGCACTGGTCCTTCACCAAGGCCTGAGCACGAACCGGGGATGCTGTGCCCACCCAACGCTGGGCACAGCATCTCGATCCTCGGCTCCGGCCACGCCACGGTTCGCCGTTTATCGATCGTGTAACGCGCCGCCCTAGCATCCCCTGCCGACAGAGGTTCGGTATCGAACCAGTGCTCTCGCCGCAAGGGGACGCGTGTGCAGGAAGACCGGCCGACCGAGCCACTCGGGTTCTCGCTGCTGGGTCCGCTGCGCGCCTGCCGTGGCGCGGCGCCGGTGGCGCTGGGCAGCCCGCAGCAACAAGGGGTGCTGGCCGTGCTGCTGTTGCGGCCGAACGGCGCGGCGGGGGCCGAGGACCTGATCGACGCGCTCTGGGGCGGCGAGCCGCCGCCGGCCGCGGTGACCACCATCCGCACCTACGTCTACCGGCTGCGGCGGGCGCTGGAGCTGCGGCCGGCCGAACCCTCGGTGCTGGTCTCCGCCGGCGCCGGGTACCGGCTGCTGTTGCCGCCGACAGCCGTGGACGTACGGCTGGTCGAGCAGTCGGCCGCCGCCGCGCGGACGGCGACGGGTGCGGGTCGACCGGACGAGGCCCGCCGGCTGCTGGACCAGGCGCTCGCCCGCTGGCAGGGCGAGCCGCTCACCGGCGTGCCGGGCCCGTACGCGCAGCGGCAGCGCCACAGGCTGGTCGAGCTGCGGCTCGCGCTGCTGGAGGAGCGGCTGGCCCTGGAGGTCGTCTTCGGCCACCCGGGCGCCTGCCTGCCCGAGTTGACCGCGCTCACCGCCGAGCACCCGTTGCGCGAGCGGCCGCACGGCCTGCTGATGTGGGCGCTGCGCCGCAGCGGCCGACAGGCGGACGCGCTCGCGGTCTACCGCGCCGTACGCGAGCAACTGGTGGCGGAGCTGGGGGTGGAACCGGGCCCGGAGCTGACCGCGCTGCACCGGCACATCCTCACCGGTGCACAGGAGCTGCCGACCCGGCTCTTCGGCTTCCCGGCGCCGTCGGCCACGCTGCGAACGGGCGCCCCGGCCGACCTGCCCGCCGACTCACCGGCTGACCCACCCGCCGACCCGCGACCCGCCGTGCGGCCCGACTCGGCACGCCCCGACCCGGCGGCGCCCGCCCGCCTCCCTACGCCGGCCCAACTTCCGCCCAGCTCACCGGACTTCATCGGCCGCGCCGACCAGATCGAACGGATCGACCGGGCGCTGACCGCACCCGAACGGCGGATGCCCCCGATCGTGGTGCTGGCCGGCATGGGCGGGGTGGGAAAGACCACCCTCGCCGTGCACGCGGCCCACCGCGCCCGGGCGGCGTTCCCCGGCGGTGCGCTCTACGCGGACCTGCGCGGCGCCGATGCCCGCCCCGCCGACCCGGCCGACGTGCTGGCCGGCTTCCTGGCCGCGCTCGGGGTGTCACCCGAAGCGGTGCCCGAGAGTGAGGCGGAACGCTCGGCGCTCTTCCGCTCCGCGGTGGACGGGCGGCGGCTGCTGGTCGTGCTGGACAACGCCCGGGACAGCGCGCAGCTCCAACCGCTGCTGCCGGGCGCCCCGGACTGCGCGGCACTGGTCACCGGCCGCACCCTGGCGGTGGGCCGGCTGCCGGCCCTGCTGCGACTGAACGTCGCGGTGTTCACCGACGCCGAGGCGACCGAGCTGCTCGACCAGGTGATCGGCGCGCACCGGCGGTCCGCCGAGCCCGCGGCGGCACTCGACCTGGTCCGGGCCTGCGGCCATCTGCCGCTGGCGGTACGGATCGTGGCCACCCGGCTGGCCGCCCGGCCGCACTGGACGCTGCGCAGCCTCAGCCGGCGGCTGGCCGACGAGCGGCGCCGGATCGACGAGTTGCGGGTGGCGGACCTGACCGTCGAGGCGGTGTTCGAACTCGGCTACCGGCAGCTCACCGCCGAGCAGGCACGGGCCTTCCGGCTGGCTTCCTGGGCCGAGGGACCGGATATCGGCCTGGGCGCGGCGACGGCACTGCTCGACCTGCCGGAGCGGGTGGCCGAGGAACTGCTGGAGTCACTGGTGGACGCGGCGATGCTGGACTCCCCGTCGGCCGGCCGCTACCGCTACCACGACCTGCTGCGGGTCTTCGCCCGGCGGGTCTCGCTCGCCACCGACCCGGCCGAGTCGGCCGGCGCCCGGCACCGGCTGCTGGGCCACCTGCTGATCGGCTGCCGGGCGGCGTTCCGGCTGGCCGTACCCGGGGATCCGGTCTCCGAGAGCCTGGGCGCCGAGCTGGGCACGGCCGGCGACGGCACGGCCGGGCCCGCCGGGCCGGCCTTCCACGGGCTGGCCGAGGCCCGGCGCTGGGCCGAGGCGGAGGCCGCCGGCGCGATCGGCCTGGCCCGTCGGCTGGCCGAGACGGCCGAGGAACCAGTAGGCGCTGCAACGCTCCTCGGAGAACAGCAATCTGATGGTCCATCACCTGCCGAGCTGCGCGCCGCCGCCGACCTGCTGATCGGCCTCGGCCCGCTGACCCGGGCGGTCGGCGGCTCGAGCGCGCTGGCCGCCGCCCGGGCGCTGGCGGCCGCCGCCGTGACCGGTGGGGACCGGTACGCGGAGGGGCGGGCCCGCTTCCTCTGCGGCACCCTGCTGCTCGGCATGACCCGGCTCGACCAGGCCGGGACCGAGGCGGGCCTGGCCACCCGGGCCGCCCGGGAGTGCGGGGACACCCTGGTGCTGCGTCAGGCGCTGAACGACCTGGGATTGATCGCCCAGGCGCTGGGCCGCAACGAGGAGGCGATCGGCTGCTTCGACGAGGTGGTGGCGCTGGCCGAGCGGCTCGGGCAGCGCTCGGGCGCGGTGGCCGGGACGGTCAACGCGGCGCTCTCCCGGGTCCGTTGCGGCCAGGCGGGGGTGGCGGCGCTGACCTGCGAGCGGGTGCTTCCGGTCGCCCGCGAGCTGGGTGACGCCAACGGGACCGCCTACACGCTCTACGTGCTGGGGCTGGCCCTGCACCAACTCGGCCGGCACGCCGAGGCGGCGGCCCGGCTGCGCGAGTGCGTGGCGCTCGCGGCGGCGACCGGCCGGCTGGACCGGGAGTCGCTGGCCTGTTCCCGGCTCGCGGACACCCTGAGCGTCCTGGGCCGCCACGACGAAGCGGTCCGCGAGGCCGAGCGGGCGGTGTCGATCAGCGGCGAGGGCGCCGAACGGAACCTCGGCTACGCGCTGGCGGCGCTCGGCGGGGCGCTGGCCGGGGCCGGACGGCCGGCCGAGGCCCGCGCACGGCTGACCGAGGCCCACGCGATCCTGGTCCGCCTCGGGCTGCCCGAGGCGGACCAGGTGCGAGCTCGGCTGGACCGCGTGCCCGCCGGTGCACCGGCGGGCACGCCGGACGCCGACCGCGGTCAGATCTGGGCCCAGCCCGGCCCGCACGAGGCTCCGGTGCCGTTGTACTCGCTCTCCAGTTGACCCGGCGCGGTGTAGCAGGAATCCGCCAGCAGGCGCCCGGTGCCGACCGGAGCGACGCCGGTCCCGGGCCCGGCCGTGCCACCGGGCGCGCCGGTGCCACCGAGGATGCCGCCGAGCACGGCGACGAGCAGCAGGGCCGGCGCGGAGCCGGCCGCGAGTCGGCCGGCCACCGGGCGGCGCGTGCGGACGTGGTCGTTCATGGGCGGTAGCGCCTTTCATGGCTGAAGCGCCCGGCCGGTCAGGGAGACTCGGCCGGGCGCCGCTGAAGGGAGTTGCACGTTCGGATCAACCGGTCGGTGCGGCGGGGCCGCCGACCGGCAGGCGGTCAGTGACCGCGGACCGTCAGTAGATCAGGTCCGGGCTGGTCTGGTAGTCGTAGCCACTGCCGTTGTTCCAGTACACCCGCAGCTCGCTCTTGTAGTCGTGGCCCGAGCTCGGGTTGGGGAGCAGCGTGCCCTGGTAGTGCGTGTAGCCGGAGCCGCAGGCGAACCAGTTGTCCCAGTGGGTGTTGGTCGTGTAGTCCCAGAGGATCACGTCGACCGAACAGGCGTTGGACTGCAGGTTGGTGTAGGCGTCCGAGTTGACGGCCCCGCTGGCGGTCGCGCTGACGCAGCCCTGCTCCCAGGCCGGGCCGCCGCAACCGCCGCCGGAGGTCGCCGAGGCGCTGCCTGCGGCCGCCAGGCCGAGCCCGCCGGCCAGGGCCGCACCGGCGAAGGCCAGCGCGGTGATCCGCTTGATGCCGCGAGTGTTCATGTCGTTCCCATCGTTGCGAGTTCCCGGCCGGGTCGGCCGGACAGGCATCACCATCCGCGAGCGGCATCGACAGCGGTTCGACGCTCGATGAGCGGCGACGCCCGCGCCACCTGCGCCCGCGTCACGAGGCCTGAGCCACGACGCCTGAGCCACGACGCCTGAGTCGCGACGCTTGAGCCCGTCGTGCATACCGGGTATACATACCAGGTATGCAGATGCCCGAACGGGCGTCATGCCCTTGAGCGAGGGGGAACTTTGTCGTACGTCGAAACAGTCGCCGGCACGGCCGCCGGCCCGCAGGACGCGGTGCTGCACCTGGACGGGACCAGTCGTGTCCACGGCCGGGGCGCCGCCGAGGTGCACGCGTTGCGCGGGGTGGATCTGCAGGTCCGTCCGGGCGAGTTCGTCGCGGTGATGGGGCCGTCGGGATCCGGAAAGTCGACCCTGCTGACCCTGGCGGGCGGCCTGGACAGTCCCAGCGGAGGGCGGGTGGTGGTCGAGGGACGCTCGCTGGGCGAGCCGTCGCGCAAGCGGCTGGCCGCGGTGCGCCGGCGCGCGATCGGCTACGTCTTCCAGGACTACAACCTGATCCCGGCCCTGACCGCGGCCGAGAACATCATGCTGCCACGGGAGTTGGACGGGGTGGCGACGCGCACCGCACGGCGCGAGGCGCTGGCGGCGCTGACCGAGATGGGCATCGAGGAACTGGCCGACCGCTTCCCCGACGACATGTCGGGCGGCCAGCAGCAGCGGGTGGCGATCGCCCGGGCGCTGATCGGCGATCGCCGCCTGGTGCTGGCCGACGAGCCCACCGGCGCGCTCGACTCCACCACCGGCGAGGCCGTGCTGGCCGTCCTGCGCGCCCGCTGCGACACCGGGGCGGCCGTCATGATGGTCACCCACGAGGCCCGCCACGCCGCCTGGGCCGACCGGGTCGTCTTCCTGCGCGACGGCCGCCTGGTGGACGAGACCGGACGCCAGAGCGCCGAGGCCCTGACGGCCATCGCGGCCGGCATCGCCACCCGGCTGGAGGTCTCCCCGTGAAGCTCACCTCCTGGCGGGTGGCGCTGCGCATCGCCCGCCGCGACGCCCTGCGGGCCAAGGGCCGCAGCGCCCTGATCGTCGGCATGATCGCGCTGCCGGTACTCGGCGTGGCCGGCGCGGACGTGGCCTACCGCAGTGCCCAACTCACCCCGCAGGAACGGATCGAGCGCTCGCTGGGCACCTCGGACGCGCTGGTCGGCGCCCTGTCGCCGGGGCGCACGGTCGCGCAGGCGCCGAACGCCGACGACGGGACCACCGTGCTGGCCGACCCCGAGGGCCAAAAGCCCTCCCCCGAGCAGGTCAAGGGCGCCGCCACCGACCCCACCGCGCTGGTCGCCGGCCTGCTGCCGCCGGGCAGCACGCTGACCTCCGCCCGCCCGGGTCCGGAGGCGAGCGCGAGTTCCCGATCCGGCCTGCTGCTCACCTCCACCGCCGAGGCCGACCTCGGCGACCCGCTCTGGCGGGGGAAGGTCGACGTGGTCAAGGGCCGTGCCCCGCACGCCCCTTACGAGGCAGCCGTGACCCAGGCGTTCCTGGACCAGTCCGGCCTGGCGCTCGGGGACACCACCACGGTCAAGGGCGTGGAGGGCAAGCCGTTCACGCTGACCGCGGTGGCGGAGTACCCGGGTGACCTGTCGAAGGTGGCGCTGATCGGGCGGCCCGGTGAGCTGATCGCGCCGCTGGTCGCCGCGGAGCAGAACAAGCCGCTGCCGGCGGCCGGCGCCAACACCGACGCTGCGGGCGCCGACCCCGCCACCGCCGACGCTGCCGCCGCCAACCCGCCGAGCTGGCTGGTGCGGCTGCCCGCCGGCGCCCACCTCGGCTGGGCCGAGGTCCAGGAGTTCAACCGCTACGGCTACACCCTCACCGCCCGCACCGTCGCGCTCGACCCGCCCGCCCGCTCGGCCGTTCCGTACTACCGCAGCCAGAAGTTCGTGCTGGCCACCGGCATCGGCGGCTCCGGCACGGTGGTCGCGGCCACCATCGCGGGGATGGCGCTGCTGGAGACCGCGTTGCTGGCCGGCCCCGCCTTCGCGGTCGGCGCCCGCCGCTCGCGCCGCCAACTCGCGCTGCTCGCGGCCGGCGGCGGCGACCGGGCGCAGGTGCGCGCGGTGGTGCTGGGCGGCGGCGTGGTGCTCGGGCTGGCCGGCGCGCTCGGTGGCGTCCTGGTCGGCACCGGCCTGGTCGCGGTGCTCCGCCCGTGGCTCGAGTCCGCGGCCGGCAGCCGCTTCGGACACTTCAGCGTGCATCCGCTCGACCTGCTCGCGGTGGGCGCCGTCGGCGTCGGCACGGCGCTGGTCGCCGCCGTGCTCCCCGCCGTCCAGGCGGCCCGCCAGGACGTGGTCGCCGCGCTCGCCGGCCGGGTCACGGCGAAGGCACCGAGCAAGCGGCTGGCGGCGTTCGGCGCGGTGCTGGTGGCGACCGGCACCACGCTGGCGCTGCTCGGCGCGGGCGGCAGCGGCCGGCCCGGGATGCCGGTGGCCGGCGGCTACGACGCGCAGACCCTGGCCATCCTCGGCGGCTCGGCCACCGCCGAACTCGGCATGCTCGCCTGCACCCCGCTGCTGGTCGGCCTGCTCGGCCGGCTCGCCCGCCACCTGCCGCTCGCCCCCAGGCTCACCCTGCGCGACGCCGCCCGCCAGCGCGGCCGCACCGCTCCCGCGATCGCCGCCGTGCTGGCGGCCGTGGCCGGCGCCGTCGCGATCACCGTCTACACCGCCAGCAGTGACGCCGAGTCAAGGAGCGAGTACCGCGCCACCGCACCGACCGGCGCGGTCACCCTGACCGTCATCCCGACCAGCCCGCTGCCGCAGTTGCAGGCCGCGATCACCGCGGACCTGCCCGGACTGGGCGCGCGGGCCGACGTCTACCAGCTCGAGTACCACTTCTGCCCCAACTGCGCCAGCACCGTCAACTTCGTCGACTCCGTCGCCACCGGCGGCTATCAATGGTCCGCCCCGGTGCTGGCGGGCGACCCGACCGTGCTGCACAACATGTTCGGCCTGCACGACCCGGCCGCCGAGGCGGCGCTGGCGGCCGGCCAGGCCGTGGTCTTCGACTCGCGCTACGTCAAGGACGGCAAGGCCACCTTCCACGCGCAGGGGGAGAGCGGCGGCGGCCCCGCCCAGCCGGGTCAGGCGTCCCAGCCCGGTGACAAGGACGTCAGCGTGCCCGCCGTACTGATCGACAACCCGGCGGCCGCCCACTACGGCATTGGCCTGGTCAGCCCCGGCACGGCCCAGCACCTGGGCCTGGCCACCCAGCTCACCGCCTCGGTCTGGCTGCCCGCCGCCCCGCCGTCCGCCCGGCTCCAGCAGCAGGCCACGGCCGCCGTCAACCACCTGGACTCCTTCGCCGAACTCGCCGTCGAACGCGGCTACCAGTCCAAGAGCGACCTGACCACCCTCGCTCTGAGCGGCTTCGCGGCCCTGGTGGTCCTCGGCGCGGCCGGCATCGCCACCGGCCTGGCCGCCGCCGACTCCCGCCCCGACCAGGCCACGCTGACCGCCGTCGGCGCGCCGCCTCGCACCCGCCGGGTGCTCAGCGGTCTCCAGTGCGGCACCATCGCCCTGCTCGGCGCCGCCCTCGGCACGCTGTGCGGCTACGTCCCCGCCGTCGCACTGCGCAAGGCGCACGAGATGGCACTGCACATCCCGCACGAGCCGATCATCACCCCGTGGTCCCAGCTGCTGCTGATCCTGGTGGCGCTTCCCCTGCTGGCCGCGTTGGTGGCCTCGGCCACCACCCGGTCGCGAATGCCGCTCGCCCGGCGCATCGACTGACGGCACGTCAGATCGCGTTACCCCGTGCCCCGATCCGCACTCGCGGGTCGGGGTACGCGGGTTGGCGGGATCAGCCGCTCACCCGCGCCCATCCGCCGAGGCCGAGCGGCGTTCGTCGTGCCAGGCGGCGCTCTGCAGGAAGTAGGTGTCGTACCGCTCCTGCACTTCCAGCAGGCTCTCGGGCGTGACCTCACCGAGCGCGATGCGCTGCAAGTGGCGGAAGTACTCGAAGCGTTCGACGCCGGGAGTGATGACGATCAGGATGTCGGCGTCGGATCCGGGCGCCGCGGCGAAGGCGTGCGGGAGGCCGGGCGGGACGATGACCAGGTCGCCGCGCTCGGCGTGGACGACCTGGTCGCCGGAGAGGAATCGGGCGGCGCCGTCGAGCAGGTAGAACATCTCGGCGGATTTGTCGTGGCGGTGCGGCCGGGCGCCGTCGGCGCCGTCGGCCAGCGTGACGCGTTGGGTGGACAGCGCCCCGCCGGTCATGCTGCTGTCGGCCAGCAGCCGGATGGTGGTGGGGACGCGGCCGGCCACTTCGGCGTCGGCGGAGCGGACGAGCACGGAAGAGGTGAAGTCGGGCACGATCAGCGACATTTCGGGCTCCCTGCAGAACGGATCGGGTGGGTCGAGCGGGTTCAGAGTGCGAAGAGCAGGCCGGCACTGATCAGAACGACGATCGCGGTGGCGAAGTGGATCCCGAACGCGACGGCTTTCGCGCCGCCGTGCCGCAGCACGATCACCATGTCACCGAGCGGCACCAGCGCCACGACAAGCATGAACCAGGCCTCGGCACGGGCGCCCGCGAAGGCCAGCAGAGCCAGGCCGACGAGGCCGAAGGTGCCGTCCCGCACCCCCTTGATCGTGAGGTAGGCCGGGTCGCCGTCCGGCTTGGCGGGCACGCCGTATCCGGCGGCGGCGGCGCGGGGCTGGAACAGGAAACGAGCCCCGATGAAGAGCACGAAGAGATCGAGGACGGCGGCCAAGGTGTACGCGGTGACGGTCACGTCACTTCTCCTTGCTAGCAGCGCTAGGGACAGGAGCAACGTTAGCAGAGCAGCGGAAGGGATTCTAGCGGTGCTAGAATTCTGGTCATGGCGAACCAGGCGCGCCGAGAGCGCGAACGAGCGGAGCGCGAACGGCAACCGACGCGCGCGAGGCCCTGGCCGCGGACGCCCACGACCACCGCCTGACCCTGCTGGTCGGCTGCTTCGCACCGGCGGCGACCAGCTGAAGTCGCCCGCCGACCGTCAGCGGTTCGCCAGCCGGGTCCGCAGTGCGTCGGAGTCCGGCAGGAACCAGAGCTGAGTCCCCCGGTTGCTCTCCCGGACGAAGTCGCGCAGCGCGGTGCCGGCGTCGACGTGCCGGGAGATGTCGCCGATGACGGCCAGCCCCAGGCGGTAGTTGGCGAACTTCTGGACGATGTCCCCCGCGAGCCGGGTCCGCAGCCGGAAGAAGTCGTCGGTGAGCCGGGCGGCCGGGAGCGCGACCCAGTGGGCGCCGTGGTAGTGCGCCTCACCGATCAGGTCGATCGCGTCGCGCTCCTCGCGCAGCGAAGGGCCGTCCGGTGCGCAGACCAGGACGTCGGTGTCGGCGATGCGCTGGATCGTGTCAGGCATGGGACTGCGCTCCTTCAGTGGTCGATAAGAAGTCCGGAAAGGGCTTCACGCGGGCTGCTCGCTGAGCGCGTCGATGACCTTCAACAGCTCCGCCGTGGCCTCCAGGCCGCCCAGGACGATGACTTTGAGGGTGGCCCGCTCCTCGTCATAGACGTGCTCCACCCGCAGGTGGTCAGCGGCTCCCCCGCTGCGAGGGCCCTGGACGGTGGCCACCACCGTGTTGACCAGGCGGGTGGCCTCCTCGGCGCTGATCGCATCGATCTGCACGACGGCGGACACCTCGGCGTGCCGCACCCGACCAACGGACGCCGGGGCGGGCGCGCCGGTGAACACCGCCAGGTCCTCACGGGTGATCCGGTACTGCTTGCCGACCCTGGTCGCCTTCAGCCGTCCGTCGCGGACATAGCTGCGCACCGTCCTGACGTGCAGGCCCAGCAGGTCTGCCACCTGGTCCACCGAGTAGTAGAGCTGTTGCGCCACGCCGTCCCCTCGCGCTCCGTCCAGGTCCGGCCCGAAGTGCCCATGACCTTCCCCTTCACTCCCTAAACGTACATCATTCATGGCCGTTCAGGGATGATTAGGGAGTTCTCCGTGAATCGCGCGCACCGCCAACCTCGCGCAGAGCACCGCCAGCGGCAGCTCCGCGCCCATCGCCATCAGCACCGATGCGGTCAGCTCGCCGCCGGGCGCCGCCGTCATGGTGTCGAACCAGGCGTCCACCAGCAGCAGGGTCGCGGTGGCGGCGGACGTCAGGCCGGCGCGCCGGTCGCCCCGGCGCAGCAGCAGGCCGGTCGAGAGCAGGCCGACCGCCTCCAGGGCATCCAGGCCGGTCCAGGTCCAGGCCCAGTGCGCGGCCTGTGCGGTGGCGGGCAGGCCGGCGTGCAGGAAGAAGAGCCAGGGCACCATGGCCAGCCCGAGGACGGTGAGCATGGTCGCCGCCCGGCCGGACAACGGCCCGGACCTGGCCTGACGTTCGATCAGCGCAACCTGCGCCATGGCGGTTTCCTCCCCCTGCGCCCGCCCCTCGGGCGCACCACCAGCCTGTCGCAGCGCCGCCCCGGAGGCAGTAGTCCGGCCATCCCAATCGATGGTGGCGCCAGCTACACCCCCGCGATCGCGGGCGGCATGACGGTGCGAAAGGTGACGTAGCCGGCCGGCCGATTGGCGTTCAACTGTCGTTCACCTGTACGATGCGATGATGCCTTCCCAACGCCAGGACCTGTTCGACTCCGTCATCGCGACGCTCGCGGCCGAAAACCTGCCGCTCGCAGCCGACGGTGACGGACGCGCGGGGGCGGTCGTGCGCGCCGAGCGCCACGGGGTGTCGGTCGCCTGGCAGTGCGGATCGGGCAGTCGCCGGCTCCCGGCGCACAAGCATGGCCGGCGGGGCGGGGTCGGCCATCGGATGAGCGGCGGCTCGGCGGTCCGCTCGTGGGACTTCCAGTCCGCCCTGCACCTCGCGGCCACCCTGGCGGCCGCCGGTTACCAGAGCGACCACCTCGGCGACCGCGTGCTGGTCACCGACTGACCATCGGACCGGGGCGCCGCCGAATCCGACTGCGCCAGTGGCCAACTCCCCTGGCGGCCCGTCCTCCTGACGTTCGGCCGTCCCGACGTTCCGACGTTCCGCGAAAGCGTTCACGAACCGATGACCAGCCAGGTGGTCGACCGCCCGCTCGCCGTGCGCGACTTCATGATCTCCTGGTGGGCCGCCATCAGCGCTGCATGTCGATGACGTACTTCCCGCGAACGCCGCCTGCTTCCAGCCGTCGGTGAGCCTGGCCGAGTTCAGCGATCCGGTCGGCTGACGGGTTGTTGCTGAAGAGTTTGATTCGCCGAGGCGGGCGGCGGCCCGCAGTCCGGTGCATGCGCCCGCGCCAGTAGGAATCGCCGAACCCGCGAAGTACGGTTCCAGGCGGCGCCGTTCAGTGGCACCGGGCCGACCTCTCGTCAACTGGCAGGACACGACCCTGGTTTCCGGACCGTGGTGTGCGCATCGCGGGAAGGCGGGAGAAATCGCTCCCCCGATCGGGGGAGGCCGCCGCTGAGCTGCCCGGTCATACTGACGATCATGATCAGGGGAATCCGGCCGCTGCTGCGCGGCTCCACGTATTCGGGTGCGCTGTTCGCCTACTGCGGAGCGCTGGCGAGCATGCCACTGCTGCCTTTCGCCATGCTGCCGGCGCTGGCCTGGCGATCCGCTCCCTATGGCGTGCGGGCCGTGCTGACCCTGCTGATCTGGGCGGCACTGATCGCCGTGGTCGGGCTGGCCCGCACCACACGGCGGGCGCTGATCGCCTGCGCCCGTCGACTGCTGAAGGTGGCGCTGCCGGATCCGGTGGCCCGTCGCCGGCCGGCCCGCTCCCCCGGCACCGGGCCGGCCCCTGCCGTGCCGTCCGGTGCCGTGCCGTCCGGTGTCGTGCCGTCCGGCGTCGACCGCTGGCGGACTCCGCTCTGGCTGCTGCTGCACGTGGCACTGGGGTGGACGGGAGGACTGGCGAGCATGATGCTGCTCGTCGCGGGCCTGGTCCTGCCCGGGGGTTGGACCGGCGCCGAGGCAGGGCTGAGCTGGTCCGGCGGGTACGAGCGGGTGACGGGTGCCTGGAGCTGGGCGGTGGCGCTCGGCTGCCTGCTGCTGGTGCCGGCTGTCTGCGTGGGGGTGACGAACGCTCTGCGGTGGCTGGCGCCAAGGCTGTTGGGGCCGTCGTCGGCCGAGCGGCTCGCGCTGGCGGCCGAGCGGGAGCTGCTGCTGGCCGAACGCAACCGGCTGGCCCACGAGTTGCACGACTCGATCGGACACACGCTGACGGCGGCCACGATCCAGGCGGCGGTGGCGGGCGAGGTGCTCTCCGCCGACCCGGTGGCGGCGCGGGCCGCCCTGCGCAGCATCGAGGAGTCGACCCGGGCCGCGCTGGAGGACCTGGACTACGTGCTGGGCGTGCTGCGCGAGGAGGAGGCGGGGACGGCGCCGACCCGGACCCTGGCCGACCTGCCCGAGCTGCTGGACCGGCTGCGGCACGCGGGGGCGGTGGTGGAGCCGCAGCTGTCGGGCGAGTTGGCGCAGGTGCAGGGGACGCTCTCCCGGGCGGCGTACCGGATCCTGCAAGAGGGGTTGACGAACGCGTTGCGCCACGGGGCGGGCGGTCCGATCGAGGTCCGGGTGGCGGCCGCGTCGGACGGGCTGGAGCTCAGCGTGGTCAACCGGACCGGGACGGGGCCGAGCACGGGCACTGGCACTGGCCCGGGCGCCTTCCCGACGTCCGGGCACGGCCTGCCCGGGCTGGCCGAGCGTGTACGGCTGCTGCACGGTGAGTTCGAGGCCGGTCAACACGGCTCGCAGCACTGGCGGTTGGCGGTCCGACTGCCGGTACGGTTGCCGGCGTGATCGGCGCTGACGCGAGCGCAAGTGTCGCCGGCAGCGCTGACGCGAGCGCAGCCGTCACGCTCCTGATCGCGGACGACGACGCGGTGACCCGCAGCGGCCTGCGCACGTTGCTCGCGGCACAGCCGGGGATCGCGGTGGTCGGGGAGGCCGCCGACGGCGTCGAGGCGGTCGAGCAGGCGCGGCTACTGCGGCCTGACGTGGTCCTGATGGATGTGCGGATGCCACGTCGCAACGGGATCGAGGCCACCCGGCAACTGCTGGCCTCACCCGCCGCGTCGGCCACACCGCCGAAGGTCGTGGTGATCACCACCTTCGAGAACGACGACTACGTCACCGCCGCGCTCAGCGCGGGGGCCAGCGGGTTCGTCCTCAAGCGGCTGCCGGTCCGGCAGATCGCCGAGGCGGTGCGGGTGGTGGCGGCGGGCGAGGCGATCCTCTTCCCGGCGGCACTGCGCCGGATGGTCGCCGCCCGCCCGCTGGGCTCCGCCGAGGCGTTGCCGAGGGCGGCGCTGACGGGGCGGGAGGAGGAGGTGCTGCGGTTGATGGCCACCGGCCTGTCCAACCCGGAGATCGCGGAGTCGCTCACGGTGAGCCTGGAGACGGTGAAGACGCACGTCGGGAACGTGCTGACCAAGCTCGGCGCGCAGAACCGGACCCACGCGGTGGTGATCGCGTACGAGTCCGGCCTGGTGGTGCCGGGGTTCGCCGGCTGACGCGGCGGGTCCGCGACGCTCGGGTACCGAGCCGCAGGGCCGAGGTGTAGCCAGCACCACCATCAAGAGGGGCACTGGCACTGAGGATTCCCACCAGCCGACCCGGGATCGTTGAGCACACACCAAGCGGTCAACCGGTCCGCCGGTCGCACCGGTCCCGCCGCCTTCCTCGTCACACATCGGAGCACCGACACCATGTCCGCACTCTCGCTCGCCACCTCGCCCCAGCACCGCAAGACCGTCCGACGGGTCGCGGCCGGCACGGCGGCAGCGGCGGCCGTCACCGCCTGGTGGGCGTTCGACACCGCGCCCTACCCGTACGCCCAGCACTGGCTGCTGGACCTACCGCTGCCGTTCCTCTCGCTGCGCCGGCTGGACGGCATGCTGGCCGCCCGCCCTGGTGAGCGGATCCTGGAAATCGGCCCCGGCACGGGGCTCCAGTCCCTGCACGTCGCACCCCAGTTGGGCACGGACGGCCGGCTGGACATCGTCGACGTCCAGCAGCCGATGCTCGACCACGTGATGCGCCGGGCCGAGCGGCAGGGCATCGCCACCATCCGGCCGACCCTGGCCGACGCCCACCAACTACCTTTCGAGGATGCCTCCTTCGACGCCGCCTACCTGGTCACCGCGCTCGGCGAGATCCCGGACCCGACCAGCACGCTGCGCGAACTGCGCCGGGTGCTGAAGCCCGGCGGGCGGCTGATCGTCGGCGAGTTCTTCGACCGCCACCAGATCCGGCCGGCCCGGCTGATCGGACACGCGAGCGAGTCCGGGCTGCGAGTGGGCAAGCTGATCGGGCCGCCCTTCGCCTACTACGCCCGCCTCCACCCGTGCGCCGAACCGGCGGCCACCGCGTGAAGCCGCGCGGCGGGTCGGAGCGGGGCTGACGGCCAGGCGTCGACCGGCCTCGATCTCGCCCGCCCCCGATCAACGATTCGGTGATCCGCCCCCGATGCCGTACAGTCATGTTCACCGACGCGGGGTGGAGCAGCTCGGTAGCTCGCTGGGCTCATAACCCAGAGGTCGCAGGTTCAAATCCTGTCCCCGCTACGAGAGACGAGGGCCGGGTTTCGGTGCACAGTGTGCACCGAAACCCGGCCCTCGTTCTGTTCCCCTCCCGAACGGGCGAATCGGCTGCACCGGCGGCCTGCCTGACGGACCATCACTTGTCTGCGGCCGCATGCTGCTGCCATGACGACCGACTCCCAAGCCTCGACCTCGGTGGACCGACGCGGACTGCTCGCCGCCGCCGGTGCGGTGGCCACCGGCGGTGCGACCGCAGCGCTGACCGGCCTGCTGGCGGCCGGATCCGCCGCCGCTGCAACCGCTACCGCTACCGCCGCCGCCCGCCCGACTGCGCCCGAGCCCACGGCGTTCGGACCGGTGACGGTCCGGCCGGGCGACTCCCGCTACGAGAGCCTGCTGCGCGGCAACAACTTCCGCTTCGTCGGCCGGCCGGACGAGATCCGGGTGGTCGGGTCGACCGAGCAGGTGGTGCAGGCGGTCGCGGAGGCGGTGCGCTCCGGGCGGCGGATCGCGGTGCGCAGCGGCGGGCACTGCTTCGAGAACTTCACCGCCGACCCGGCGGTCCGCCTGCTGCTCGACCTGTCACCGCTGGACGCGGTCGGCTACGACGCCACGCGGCGCGCGTTCGCGGTGCAGCCGGGGGCCACGCTCGGACAGGTGTACCGGACGCTGTTCAAGGGATGGGGTGTGACGATCCCGGCGGGCGGCTGCCCGGAGGTCGGCGCCGGCGGGCACTTCGCAGGCGGCGGGTACGGGCCGCTGTCGCGGCGGTACGGCTCGCTGGTGGACCACCTGTACGGCGTGGAGGTGGTGGTGGTCGACCGGGACGGCACCGCCCGCACCGTGACGGCCACCCGCGAACCCGACGACCCGAACCGCGACCTCTGGTGGGCGCACACCGGCGGTGGCGGCGGGAACTTCGGGGTGGTCACCCGCTACTGGCTGCGCTCCCCCGGCGCCACCGGCGACGACCCTGCCCGGCTGCTGCCCACCGCGCCCAGGGAGTTGCTGAAGTGCCTGGTCGGCTGGGCGTGGGACGAGCAGATGACCGAGCGGGCCTTCACCACGCTGCTGCGCAACTTCGGCCGCTGGCACGAGCGCAACAGCGCCCCCGACTCACCGTCCGCCAACCTGTACGCCATCCTCATCCCGGCCCACCGCAGCGCCGGCGGCTTCCAGATGACCGTCCAGATCGACGCCGACCTGCCCGGCGCGGACCAGTTGGTGACCGACTTCGTCGCCGCCGTGACCGCCGACACCGGCCTCACCCCGACCCTCAACGCCCGGCGGGCCTTCCCATGGCTGCACCTGACCACCTGGCCGGGCAGCGGAGAACCCGGCGACGTGGTCACCCGCCGCTACAAGGAGAAGGCCGGCTATCTGCGCCGCTCCTTCAGCGACCGCCAACTAGCGACGATCTACCGTCACTTGACGAACTCCACCGGCGGCCCGACCAGCGGCATGCTGCTCGTCGGCTACGGCGGCCAGGTCGACACCGTGGCGCCCGACGCGACCGCCGTCGCCCAGCGCGACTCGGTGATGAAGGCGGTCTACCACACCTTCTGGGCCGACGAGTCCGACGACGCCGCCAACCTCGCCTGGATCCGCGCCTTCTACCGCGACGTCTACCGCGACACCGGCGGCGTCCCGCTCCCCGGCGAGGTCAGCGACGGCGCGTACATCAACTACCCGGACGTCGACCTGGCCGACCCGACCTGGAACACCTCCGGCGTGCCGTGGTCCACCCTCTACTACAAAGCCAACTACCCACGCCTGCAGCAGGTGAAGGCCCGCTGGGACCCGCGCAACGTGTTCCACCACGCACTGGCGATCGAACCCGCCGCGAGCTGACGCACGGGCAGAGCACGGACGGGGGCCGACAGCTTGATCAACGTCTCGGCAGCAATCGAGCACCGGCTCACCTGCCCTGACGGTATGGTTCGTACCGTCATCAGCGCGGCCCGCCGGGCTTCCCTTCAGGGACATGCCCCCACCCGCACGAGTCACTTCGTGCTGTCTGGGAGCATGTCTTGCTGTTCCGCGACTCCGCGTCCGCGGTCGCCGCCGAGAAGCTGGCTGGATCACTGTCGCTGCGCCTCATCGACCAGTTCGTCCACAAGCACGGCCGGCGGCCGGGCCCCGCCGAGGTCCGTTCCTGGGAGTCGAGTATCCCGGTCCTGACGAACGCGCTGTTGGACGCCGGGCTCGGCATGGTGGAGGTGCTGCTCGAGTACTCCCTCCCGCTCAACAGCAAGCGCGCCGATGTCGTGCTCGCGGGAGTCCATCCCACCACCGATGAGCCGTCCTATGTCGTGGTCGAACTCAAGCAGTGGAGCCGCGCGCTGCCGGACGACGGCGACCCGTTGCTCTGCCGGGTCGAGGCGTACGGCCGGGCCGTCCTGAATCCCATCGAGCAGGTCCGCGGCTACTGCGACTACCTCGTCTCGTTCAACGGAGCGCTGGCCGCGTACCCGGAGCGGGTGTCAGGAGTGGCCTACCTTCACAACGCGACCGAGTTCGACGTCAACGGTCTGTACGACGTGGAGCAGAACGAGCGTGGCCGCATGTTCACCGGCGATCGTCGCGGCGAGTTCATCCAGTACCTCCGGTCGAAGCTCAAGCCGGTCTCCGGCGCGCAGGCCGCTGACCAGTTGCTTGCCGGAAAGGTCGGGCCGTCCAGGCAACTCATGGCAGTCGCCGCCGAAGAGGTCCGCGAACGCGAGCAGTTCGTCCTGCTGGATGAACAGCGGGTTGCATACGAAACGGTATTGCGGGCAGTACGCCGGGCGCAACAGGCCGACCACAAGGAGGTGATCGTCATCACCGGTGGGCCCGGTACCGGGAAGAGCGTCATCGCACTGTCGCTCCTGGGAGAGCTCTATCGACGCGGCGTCACGGCTTTGCACGCGACCGGGTCCAACTCGTTCACCACGACCATGCGCCGGGTGGCCGGGGCACGCAAGCGTGAGGTCCAGGAGTTGTTCAAGTACTTCAACAGCTTCATGGCGGCCGACCGCAACGGCCTCGACGTCCTGATCTGCGATGAGGCCCACCGCATCCGCGAGACCTCGGCGAACCGCTACACCCAGGCCGCGCAGCGCACCGGTAGGCCCCAGATCGATGAACTGATCGATGCCGCCAGGGTGCCTGTGTTCCTGTTGGACGAACATCAGGTGGTGCGGCCCGGCGAGATGGGCACCGTGGCACAGATCCGGGCTGCCGCCGCCGCGAAGGGCTTGGACTGCCAACTGGTCGAACTGGACAGCCAGTTCCGCTGTGGTGGCAGCGACGCCTACCTGCGCTGGGTGGTGCGGCTGCTGGGCCTCGATGCGGGCGGACCAGTGGTCTGGGAGCCGGATGACAAGGTGCTCCTCGAGGTCGTCGACAGTCCGTGGGAGTTGGAGGAGTCGCTCGCCGCGCGCCGGGAAGAGGGCTACAGCGCCCGGATATCGGCCGACTACTGCTGGAAGTGGACGAAGAAGATCGCCGCAGGGGAGCCGCTCCCCGAGGACGTGCGGATCGGGGACTGGGCCCGGCCGTGGAACGTCTTCGGCGACCGCTCGGTCGCAGGGGCACCGCCGGCCGCACTGTGGGCAACCGATCCGGCCGGGTTCGGCCAAGTCGGCTGCGTGTACACCGCCCAGGGCTTCGAGTACGACTGGAGTGGCGTCATCCTCGGCCCCGACCTGGTCTGGCGCACCGACCGCTGGGTCACCGACCGGACGGCGTCCAAGGACCCGGTCTTCCGGAAGTCCACGAGCGATGCCGACATCAACCGCCTGATTCGGAACACCTACAAGGTTCTGCTCACCCGGGGGATGATCGGCACGGTCGTCTACTCGACGGATGCCGAGACCAGGGCCAAGCTCCGCGAGCTGGTGTCGGGGCGACCGTCCGATCGGGTGGCCGTCAAGGGCGCCGCCGCGATCCGTTAGAGTCCGGCCACCGTCGAATGGCTGCGCGGGCAACGCAGCGGGCTTGGGGGTTTGGGGCGGCACGACTCTCCGCCCCCTCTCCCATCAGTCGGACTGTCGGGTCGTAAGATTCCGGACGATCAGCTCGGGTCGTCAGGACCCCTGCTCACGAGGGGGATCGTGTTCGGAATCATCAGGCCGTGCAGCCACCATCTGTCGGATCGGCTGCGGGCCTCCTGGATGGCTCATCTCTGTGGTCTCTGTCTCGCGCTGCGGGACGACCACGGGCAACTCGCGCGTACCGCAACCAACTACGACGGGTTGATCATCTCGGTGCTGGTCGAGGCGCAGCGCCCGGCCGATGACCGGTCGGGGCGGCGGACCGCCGGGCCGTGTCCGCTGCGCGGGATGCGGACCGCCGAGGTGGCGCGGGGCGAGGGGGCCCGGTTGGCGGCCTCGGTGTCGCTGGCGCTCGCCTCGGTGAAGGTACGGGACCATGTGGCGGACGGCGACGGCCTGTTCGCCCGGCGGCCGGTGGCGCTCGGCGCGCGGGCGGTGGCTCGGCGCTGGGATCGGCAGAGTGCGGGGAGCGGCTCGGCCGTGGGCTTCGACACCGGGGTGCTGCTGACCGCTGCCGCCCGGCAGGTCGAGCTGGAACGCGGCGCGGCGCCGGGCAGCGCGGTGCTGCTGGTCACCGAGCCGACCGAGAGCGCGACCTCGGCGGCGTTCGCGCATACGGCGGTGCTGGCCGGCCGGCCGCAGAACGCCGAGGCGCTGGCCGAGGCCGGTCGGCTGTTCGGGCGGCTCGCCCACCTGCTGGATGCCGTCGAGGATCAGGAGGAGGACGCCGCCACCGGGGCCTGGAACCCGCTCACCGCCACCGGCACCGACCGGGCCGAGGCCGAGCGGCTCTGCCGCGACGCGGTGCGCGGCATCCGGCTGGCCCTGCGCGAGGTCGAGTTCACCGACCGCGCACTGACCCATGTGCTGCTGGCGCACGAGACCGGCCGCGCGGTGGACCGGGTCTTCCGGGGCCCGGCGCTCCACGCGCCGTACCCGGGGCCCCACCAGGACCAGCCGCCGAACCCGTACCAGCAGCAGCCGCACCCGCCGCAGTACGGGCAGCAGTACGGGCAGCAGTACGGGCAGCCGCAGAACCCGTACCAGCAGCCACCGTTCGGAGCGGGCGGCCCTGGCGGGCCGCAGTGGCCGGGCGGCCCTGGCGGCGGACACGGTCCGGGCGGCGGTGGGAACCGCCCGCCACGGCGCTCCGCGCTGGCCGGCTGCGCGATGTGGGCCCTGATGGCCTGCACCTGCCAGTTGCTCTGCTGCGACCACAAGAACCCGTGGACCCGCGAGCCCACCGAGGGCTGGTGCGACCGGCACGGCCTGGACTGCGACTGCGACGGCTGCGACTGTTGCCAGGGCTGTGACGGCTGCGACGGCTGCGACAGCTGCGACTGTGACTGTGACTGCTGCGATTGCTGTGATTGCTGCGACTGCAGCTGACAACTGACGGCGGCCCCGGACTGTTGACCGGGGCCGCCCGCACGGCCACCCACCCCCGGCCACCCGCCCCGGCCCCGCCCCGGTCAGCCGCCCTGGCGCCCGGTGACGAAGCGGCGCTCCGACTCCTGCACCTGCATGAATCGGCGCAGGCTCAGCAGCACCGGTTCGTAGAGCACCGTGAGCGCCACCGCCGCCTCCACCTGCTCCAGCGCGCTCTCGTACTCCTCGACCAGGTCCAGGTCGCACACCGCCAGGGCCTCCGCCGCACGGGCGTAGGGCAGCAGGTGCCCGGTGTCGTACGGGTAGCCGAGCCGGGCGAGCGCGGCGAGCGCGGCCACCAGCGTCCGGTACGGCGGATAGTCGTCCACCATGCCGTACTCCCAGCCCAGCGAGGTGAGCAGCTTGTCGGCCTCGCGCCGGGCGGCCGCGGTGGCCGGATCGTCGGGATCGGGCTGCGGGCCGGCCCGCAGCGCGCCGACGGCCGTGCCGAGCCGCGCGTGCTGGCCCTGGCTCTCATCCTGGATGGCGGCCAGCACCTCACGGGCGGTGGCGACGGGCACCCGACCGATCTGGATCAGCGCCCGCACCAGCCGCAGCCGGCGCAGGTGCTCCTCGCCGTAGTCGGCCTGCTTGGCGGTGATCCGCACACCCGGGGGCAGCAGTTGCTCGCGCAGGTAGTACTTGATCGTGGCGACCGGGACGCCGCTCCGTTCACTGAGTTCCGCCAACCGCATCCTCTTGCATCCCATCCTAGGAGAGTGTCACTATCTTATAAGGATAGCGCCGCTCTCCTATGCACGGCACAGGATCGCCAAGGAGGCACCTCCATGTCTGCAGCACCCATTCCCGGCCGTATCACCGCTGCCGCCGAGGGCGGCACGGTCGTCTTCCACATCGGCATGCGGATCAACAACTTCCGTGCCCTGCGCAGCTGGTGGCCCACCGTCAAGGCGATGCCAGGGATGCTCCGCGAGCTGGCCGCCGACCCGGACAGCGGAATGCTGGGCGGTCGGCTGCGCCTGGGCTCCCCCCGGGACCTCGAGGTCATCCAGTACTGGGAGTCGCACGAGAAGCTGCTCGCCTACGCCACCGCCCAGGACCACAAGCACCGCCCGGCCTGGACCGAGTTCAACCGCCGGGTGCGCGCCGGCCACGGCAAGGTCGGCATCTGGCACGAGACCTACCTCGTCCCGGCCGGCGCCTACGAGACGATCTACGTCAACATGCCCCCACACGGCCTCGCCGCAGCCACCGGCGCCGCCCCGATCAGCCGCCGCGGCAACACCGCCGCCGAACGCCTGGGCCTGCGACCGAGCTCCTGAGAGCGCTGCTCCGGCACCAGCAAGCGCCAGGCGCGCCGCAGACCCGGCGGCGATCTCTTCCGCCAGTCACGCAGGGTGGCCGACCGCAGGCGCACAGCTGATCGGCCCGCGTCCGGCGCAGGAGACTCGCTGGCTGGCCAGTCTGTGGCGAGCGCCGCCGGAGTCGAGCGCGGAACGGTACTATCCGGCCCGTGGGGTCAGTGCGGGAGTGGTCGAAGGGCGGGCGCACGTGTCACTGGGCGGGAGCCGGTACGGGGATTCCGAGTCTGAGGACCAGCGCCTACGTAGAACGCTCCACGGTTGGCGTGACTCCCTCGTCGATCTGACGGGTCGCAGCCGGCTGCTGAACTTCCGGCACACCCGGGTGGGCACCATTGAGATCGAACAGCCGGGCGCCACAGAGGTGCTGGCAGGTCTCGGTGGTGGGTGGGCATTCGCGCCCATGCCGGACCAGGCGGCAGTATCCGAGCCGGAGCTCCTGCCGGCCGTCCTCGCCCCCGAGGAACCTGTCGCCGGGACAGCTACGGCCCTGGATGGGCTGGTCACCCAGCGCAGGACCTCAGCCGCTCTCGATCGTGCGCTGCGTAGGCTTCGCGCCGACTCCGTCGCGGCCTTCAACGACTTCGGAATCTGGACGCTCCAACTCGCTGTGGGCTTCGTCGACTGGCGCGAGGACTCGGGCGCCGCCACCTGTGCGGCGCCACTCGCACTGATTCCCGTCGAGTTGGAGCAGACCGCGGCCGGGACGTTCAGGCTACGCCGCACCTCCGACGGAGAGCCCGCGCACAACCCCGCCCTGCCTCTGAAGTTCGAGCAGTTCGGTATCGACTGGTCCGCTGTCTCGGCGGTGGACCCGCTGGACCTGCCCAAACTACTGGAAATCTGCCAGGACTCACTCGCTGCCCGCCCCGGTTGGCAGTTGAGCGACCGCGTGGTGCTCGCCCCCTTCATCTCTCACAAGGAGGCGATGTATCAGGATCTGAAGGAGAACGAGCACCTGCTGATCGCCCACGACCTGGTGCGGACCATCGCCGCTGGTTCGCGGCCGGTCGTCCCCTCGGACCGGTTCTTCTTCGAGCCGACCGCCGAGGAGCAGATCGACCGATTGCACCCGCCGGAGCAGGCCCAACTGGTCCTGGACGCCGATGCGTCCCAGCGACAGGCGGTCGCTGCCGCGCTCGACGGCCGGTCCTTCATCCTCGACGGGCCGCCCGGCACCGGAAAGAGCCAGACGATCACCAACATGATCGCCGGTCTGATGCACGCCGGGCGCAGCGTGCTCTTCGTCAGTGAGAAGGCCGCAGCCCTCGACGTGGTACTGAACCGACTCAAGTCGGTCGGGCTGGACAACTACGCGCTCGCGCTGCACAGTCGAACCACGAACCGGCAGGCGGTCGCCGCCGAGCTCGGCCGGGCACTCGATCGCCGGAGTCCGGCAGCGACGCTCCCCGCCCATGTGCTCAGCGAGACGCAGTTGCTGCGTGAGGGCCTGTCGGACTACGCATCCGCGATGAACGACGTCCGACAGCCGCTCGGACGTTCCCTGCACGACATCCTCGGCCGGCTCGCACAGCTCTCCGAAGCCGTCGTGCTGCTGCCGGACAGCAGAGCCGACGCTGCGGCGGTCCCTGACGCGATCGATCCGAACACAATGGACGATGCGACGCTGCGTTCGATACTGGAAGCAGCCAAGGATCTTGCGGCCTCCTGGCGGGTCACGCTGGAGGGCGAGTCGTTCGCGTGGCGCGGCCTGCGAGTCAACAGCGGGCACCCGCAGGTCCTACTGGAGCAGGCTGCTGCCGCGCTGTCAGCGCTCCAGGCGGCTGCGGGGCGCTATCCGGAGTTGCTTCGCAGCGGCTGGTCGATCACGGACAGTACCGAACTCGCTGTGTTGCTCAGCTTGCTCGAACACACCGAGGACCGGCCGGCAATGCCGGAACACTGGCTGTGCGCCGCTGACTTCGAGGAAGCGGTGGCCGCTCCGCTGGATGCGTTCGGCAGCCGACTCGCTCTGCTCGAGGCGGCTCGGGCTGCCGCCGCCGGCGCCGCCGGAAGCGACTGGCGTGTTCTCGGTGACTCGAGTAGTCGGCCGGTTCCGGAGGCCTACGGCGCACTGACCACGCTCTCCCCTGCTGCCGCGGACCCGTCCACGCTGACCGGCCGACAGGCCGAGGCCCGCCGGGACACCTTCGCCACGACCGCCGAGATGCTGGCCGGCCACGAGACCGTCCTGCGCGGCCACGCGGCATTGCTCGGCCTGGATCCGCCGCGCGACGCGAGTTCCGCACTGCGGCTGTGCGCAGTGGCCAGGCTTGGCACGGCGGTTCATCGCCCCTTGGCTGCCTGGCTCTCGCCGGGCTTTCCGACGGAAGCCCGCGCCTGGGCCGAGCAACTGTCGACAGCGATCGAGAACCTCAGAACGGCACGCGCAGCCGCTTCTGCGGTCTTCGGGGTGCAGGTACTCACCGCTGGCGAGCTGACGGAGGTCGTCGCGCGTTTCGAGACCCACGGGAACGGACTCGGCTCCCTGCTGTCCGGCCAGGCACGCGCGGATCGCAAGCTGGTGACCAGCTGGACCACGTCCGGCCGTTGGCACAAGAGCCTCCACGGTGCACTGGGGCTCGCGGTCCGCTGGCGAGCCACGCAGCAGGATCTGGAGGCAGTGGTTCGCGACGCGCAGACCGTGCTGGGTCCGTACCTGGCCGGAGAGGACACCGACTTCGCGGCGCTGGGGTCCGCCCTCGACCTGGCGGAGTTGCTGCAGGCGCTGGCACCGGAGGCAGTCGGGGATCCAGTCCGGCGAGCTTGCCTGGCCGGCCAACTCGCCCACGGCACCGAGCCGAACGCGGCCCTCGCGGCGCAGGCTGAGGCCGTCCACGCGGACCTCACCTGGTGGCGCGGGCTGGCCCTGGCAACTGCGGACAGCGGCGTGGATCCTGCCGTGGACCAGCTGCCCCTCGACCAGGCTGCCCAGTGGCTGCGAGCCCATCTCCCGACTCTGCAAGCGGTGATCAGCGAGATCCGTGAGGTTGAGGCCTGCCGGTCGGCTACCAGGACGGCTGAGCAGGAGATGACTCTCGGTCAGGCTCGCGCGGCGAAGCGAGCAGTGCGCAGTGCGCTGGAGTTGGAGGCCGGGTTCCACGCTCACGAGACCGCCGATCGCGCCCTGCTCGCCGGGCTGTACGCATCGGACCGGACCGATATAGCGGCAGCGCGGGCCGGCGCCGCCTGGGTTCGAGACACCCTGCTGCTTGCCGGGTCGGGACAACCGACGCCGTTCAGTGCTGCAGCAGCGCACACCCTGTGCGGCTTGCGGGGCGATCCGGCCGTACGGCGCCGCGCCCTGGCCTGGGAGCAGGCGTGCGACGACCTGATCGACTGCTTCGACGAGGTTCGGGCCGAGCAGCTGCATCAGATCTTCCAGGGCTCGTACGACACGGCGGCCGGCACCATGGCGGCGCTGCTCGCCGACGCCGATGGCCGCGACCAGCTGTTCACCCATGTCAGAGGCAGACGGATCATGCAGCGCGCGGGCCTTGGCGAGGCGGCCACCCAGTTGCTGGACCGGGGCCTGGCGGGCGATCTACTGCCGGCGGCGACCGAACGCGCACTGTTGCAGCAGTGGGTGGAGCACCTGCTGACGACCGACCGGCGGCTGCGCCCGGAGCGCGGAACGGAGCGAGACGCTCTGGTGGCCCGGTTCCAGCAGGCCGACCAACGGCTCGTCGAGCGCTCCCGTGCCTCGGTCGCTGCAGCGTGCGAGGCGCGCCGCCCGGTGCGAACCGATCTGGGCCAGGCCAACATCATCCGCAACGAGGCACAGAAGAAGCGTCGGCACATGCCGGTCCGCGAGCTTCTCGCCCGCTGTCGCGAGGTGGTGCCACTGATCAAGCCATGCATGATGATGAGCCCACTGACGGTCAGCCAGTTACTGCCGCCGGAGTACAAGTTCGATGTGGTGATCTTCGACGAGGCGTCCCAGGTGCTGCCACAGGATGCGGTGAACTGCATCTATCGCGGCGACGCGCTGATCGTCGCCGGCGATGAGAAGCAGCTGCCGCCCACGGCGTTCTTCGCCTCGGGCGCCGACGGCGACGACGAGTGGGCCGAGGACCAACCGGACGACTACGAGTCGATCCTCTCCGCGTGCGCGGGAACCGGGATGATCAGCCGCTTGTCACTCCGCTGGCACTACCGCAGTCGGCACGAGGATCTGATCGCCTTCAGCAACCGGCGGTTCTACCAAGGCTCCATGGTCACCTTCCCTGGCGCACACGAGCGCGGCGAGGACATCGGCATCGCCTTCTTCAAATCCGACGGAACCTACGACCGTGGCGGACGGCGTGACAATCGGGTCGAGGCCGCTCTGGTCGCCGAGCGGGTGGTACATCACTTCGATACCCGCCCCGAACTGAGCGTCGGCGTCGTCGCACTCTCGCAGACCCAGGCGCAGGCGATCGAGGAGCAGGTCCAGCAGGCCCTGATCGAGCGGCCCGACCTGGTCTCCCGGCTGACCGAGGACCGCCTGGACGGCTTCTTCGTCAAGAATCTGGAATCCGTCCAGGGCGACGAACGCGATGTGATGATCCTCTCGGTCGGGTACGGGCGCGACGAGCACGGCAAGTTGGCGACCAACTTCGGCCCGATCAACAAGGAGGGCGGCTGGCGACGACTCAACGTGGCCGCCACCCGGGCGCGTCGTCGCGTGGAGGTGGTGGCGTCCTTCCACGGCGGCGAACTGCCGGACAGCTCGAACCTGAGCGTCCAGCGGCTGAAGGAGTATCTGCAGTACGCCGAGTTCGGTCCGAGCGTCCTGGCCGGCACAGCCGCGGACCCCGGGGCCGAGACCGAGAGTCCCTTCGAGGATGAGGTGCTCGGGACGCTCCGTTCCTGGGGATACCAGGTCCAGCCCCAGGTGGGCGTCGCCGGCTACCGCATCGACCTGGGCGTTCGGCACCCGGCTGCCCCCGGGAGCTATTCATTGGGCATCGAGTGCGACGGCGCGATGTACCACTCGTCCCGCGCGGCCCGGGACCGCGACCGACTGCGCGAGAACGTCCTGCGCGGCTTGGGCTGGGAACTGCACCGGATCTGGGGCACCGACTGGTACCGCAACCGGCCACTGGCCGAGGAGCGGTTGCGGGAGGCCGTCGAACGGTCAATCTCCACCGACCCATTCGCCAGGAGCAGCGGCGACCTTGCCGAGGAGTCCGGGGCGACACAGCACGCCGGGCCCGCCATGCGGTCTTCGGCCGCTGCCACTCGGCTGCCTGCGGACAAGCCCATGGAGCCGCTGCAGGAGAGCAAGCGACCGGAACCCACCACGTCCGTCAGCCCGCCGAATTGGACCAGGCCGTACGTCATGACCAGCACCGCGGAGCTCCGCCACCTGCGGCGCGAGCTGTGCGAGCGGTACGGGGTGACCGGCGTCGAACTCCACCTGTCCGCCGTACAGCGGCCGATCGCGGATGTGATCAGCCGAGTTCTCACCTATGAGGCCCCCATCCACGAGGACCTCCTGCTTCTTCGTGTCCGGACGGCCTGGGACATCCAGCGGGCCGGCGCCCGGATCAGGGACAACGTCTTCGGCGCGCTGGCGTTCCTCTGCCGGTCGGGCCTGGCCGTCCATGCAGGCGGGTTCACCGATCTCCCGCAGGCTGAGCAGAGCCGCGTGCGCACCCCGGTCGAGGGCTGCCTTCGCAAGGTCGGACAGATCCCGCCGACCGAGCGGCAGCAAGCGGTCCAGCACCTGGTGTCGGACTCCCCCGGCATTAGTGACGGCGAGCTGATCCGTGAAGTGGCCCGTCTTTTCGGGTGGAACAGGCTCGGGTCGGACATCTCCACCGCCCTGACCAGCGACATCGCCGCGCTGCTCACGACCGACCGGCTGCGGCGCTCGGCTACCGGACTGCTGGCAGGAGAGCAGTCCTCCTGACGGTCAGGCCAGTTGCCCGGCTGCCGCAAACGCCGAGCGCCCCGCACCGTCTCCGGTGCGGGGCGCTCGGGCGTGCGCTGCGGGTCAGGCCGGGCGGATGTGCTCCGCCTGCGGGCCCTTCTGGCCCTGGGTGACGTCGAAGGTCACCTTCTGGCCCTCCTGCAGCTCGCGGAAGCCCTGGGCGTCGATGTTCGAGTAGTGGGCGAACACGTCAGCGCCGCCACCATCCTGCTCGATGAAGCCGAAGCCCTTTTCCGCGTTGAACCACTTCACGGTGCCGGTAGCCATGCGTTTCTCCTTCAAGGGGAACGGAACGGGTCCCGCGGGGATGCGGGCCCGGAGATGATCGACTTGGTCCGGAGAGGCGCTGGACAGCAAAAACGCCCACGGCGTATCACCGCGGGCGAGAACTTCGGAACCACGACTGCTTAACCAGAACGTTACTCCTTGTGGGCCCCAACCGCCAGAGAACTCGCCCGGCGCGTTGCTTCCGGGTCCCGGCCACGAGGCCTGGGTCGCCCGTGACATGGGTTCAGCAGGCGAGCAAGGCAGCAGCGGCCGAGCCGCCGGTCAGCGGGCCGGTCAGCGCAGCGCCTTCGCCTGCCAGTAGCCGAACTGCTGCAGCGGATCGCCGTCCAGGCCCCAGGGCCACGGGGTGACCGTCTCGCCGATCAGCTCGAAGGTGGCCGTCGCCTCCCGCACGCGGCCGGCCTGGACCAGGGCGTAGGCGAGCATGTTGAGGTCCGCGAGGGCGGCGGCGTGCTGGAGCCGGCCGGGGCGGGGCCAGTCGGTGACGGCGCGCTCGAGGGCGGCGGACGCGCGGGCGTGCGCCCACTGGCCCCGGGCCAGCAGGGCCTCGACGCCGCCGCGGGCGGTGATGCGCTCGTGCTCCTCGACCAGTGCGGTCAGCTCGATGCCCACGGCGGGCGCCGTCGCGGGGACCCCGGCGCGGACCGCGTCCAGGAAGTCCAGCTGCCGGCTGCGCGAGCCGCACTCCTCGGGTGAGAGGTAGTGCAGCATCTGCAGATGGGCCTCGCGGTGCCAGGGATCGCGGGCGGCCACCTCGTGCCAGACCTCGAACAGCCGCTGCGCGTCGGCCCGCAGCAGTCGCAGTATCCCGAGCAGGACCACCCAGGGCGTCGGGTCCTCGGGCCTGCTGTCCGCGGCGCGGTAGCAGCTGTCGGCGCAGGCGTCGGCGTCGGCTTCCGTCATGACGCCCTCGTGGCGGCCGCGTACCAGCTCGACCCAGGCATCGAAGACCAGCGCGTCCGCGCTGCCCGGCTGCCGCTGCCGCCAGGAGCGGGCGAGCCGCGAGGGCGCGGCGGCCTCCGCGAGCACGGCGCAGCGGTGCGCGCGACGGTCCCAGTCCGACCCGGCCTCCGCGATGATCCGCTCGACCTGGTCGATCTGAATCTCGTTCAGTCCGGGCATCGCGGGGGAATCGAGTTGCCGGCGTACCCGGCCGAGTTTGACGTCATCGAGCTCCGGGAGCAGGCGCGGCCGGGAACTCCGAAACGCTCGAAAGATCGACACGCGGGCAGCCTAGGGCCCTTCCGGAATCCTGGACAGAGTCAGCAGGAAACCGGAAGGGAATGGTTATTTCTCGGGTGGATCGGGTGACCTTACGGTCTCGTACCGCGACTTCCGGGGTGCCGGAATGTCCCTGTTCAGCTCCCAACGAGCTTTTCCTTCCGGTGGACGGACCGGGAGGGTGGCGCGCTTCAGCGCGCCGCCACCCCCGCCCGGTTCAGTCGCCGGCCCGGCCGAGCAGCAGCGGGGAGGCCAGGCGCTGCTCCGGGTGCATCCGCAGCAGCAGGTGGACGACGCCGGCCAGGCCCGGCAGCAGGCCGGGCGAGAACGCCTCCCTGGCCAGGCCGCCGATCGCGCCGTGCTCCTCCAGGCCGCTGAGCAGTTCGGCATCGGCACCCTCGCGGTCGGGGCCCGCCGGCGGCGCGGCCGAGGGCGAGCACCCGCGCAGGGCCGCCAGCAGCTCCCACAGGCCCAGGTCGCCGTGGCACAGGGTGTGGGTCCAGCCGAAGCCCTCGCGCAGCACTGCGGGGGCCGAACGCCGGGCGGTCTCCCAGTGGGCCAGGTCGCCGGTGCGCCGGTACAGGTCGGCGGCGGCCAGGCCGATGCCGGTGGCGCCGTGGCACCAGGCGGTGGCGAAGTCGACCCCGCTGGTCTCCCGCAGATCGGCCCAGGCGCCCGCCGCCGGCGAGTACAGCGATTCCTCGAAGTCGAAAGCCCGCAGCGAGAGTTGCTGCCAGCACTCGCGGTCCGCAGGCGACCCGGCCGGGCTGAGTGCGAGCCTGGCCAGCGCCCAGCCCATGCCCGTGGCGCCGTGCGCGAAGCCGCCGACGGCCGACGGGAAGAGGGCGGTCGGCCAGTGCGCCCCCCGCTCGTCCAGCACGGCCGTCCGCTCCAGGTGCCGCCCCGCCTCGGCGGCGCTCGCCAGCCAGCGCTCCGCGCCGGTGCGCTCGGCCAGCCCCAGCAGCGGCACGATGGCGCCGGCCGCGCCGCCGAGCACGTCCAACGCCCGGTCCTCGGCGATCCGCTGCGCGTCCAGCAGCCCGGCCCTGGCCTGCGCCCGGTCCAGCAGCCACTCCTCGCCGAGGAGTTCGTGCAGCGTGGACCAGGTCCAGAGCTGCGAGGCGAGCCCGGTGAAGCCGCCGATCTGCCGGGTGGGCAGCTGCTCCTCGGTGGCGGCGAGCACCCGCATGGCGCCCCGGAGCAGCTCTTCGAGGCCCTCGACCGGGTCGGCCCGCCCGGCCGCCTGCTCCTGCCGGTACTGGGCCAGCGCGAGGACCACGCCGCCCTGCCCGCTGTAGAGGTCGGCGGTGAGCGGCCGGATCGACCAGCCGACGTCGGTGAGCACCGGGCTGATCCAGGTGGCCGTACCGTCCCGGCCCCGCACCGCGGCGGCGCCGATCGTCCGGACCGCCTCGGCGGCCAGCCGCCGTCGGCGCTCCTCGGCCTGGCGGGCGTGCGGCGAGCTGGCCGGTTTCGGCGTCCGGGACGGGAGCTGACGTTCGTTCAGATAGGCGCCGACCAGGGCCCCGCGGATCACCTCCTGCTCCAGCGCGAGGTCGGCCGCGCGCCAGTCGGCCAGCGCCGCGTGCAGCGTGGCCGGATCGACCAGGCTGGTGAAGACCGGCACGTCGCCGCGGAGCAGGTCGCCGATCTCCGCCTCGATCTCGGCGGCTTCGCGGGGCGCGACCGGATTGCCCCGCGCGTTACGGGTCAGGATGTCCCGGGCCCGCTCCAGCGCGGCGGCCGGGTCGTGCAGCGAGGCCGGGTGCCAGAGCATCCGGCCGATCTCCATGTACGCCTGGGTGGGACGGCGGATGACGCGCACCTCGCAGCCGTCGAACCGCTCGAGGGCGGAGCGCAGTTCGCCCTTCTCGTCGAGGCGGCGCAGCTGCTCGGTGATCTCCGCGAAGCCGGTCAGCACCTGCTGCCAGTGGCGGGCCAGCACCGGCGCGGGGCTCGGGTGGTTGCGGGCGGCCCGGACCTCGACGGCGGTGAGTTCCATCCGGGCGGTGTCGCGCCCGCCGTCCACGATCACCGGCATCGGGATCCGCGGCTGCTGTCCCGGCAGGCCGCCGGCCGCCGACAGGTCCACACCGGCCAGGGTGTAGCCGTCCAGGCGCATCGGCAGGATGCCGGTGCGCAGCACGGTGGTCCGCACCGTGCGCGCGGCCAGGTCGACCGCGTCGCCGCGCCCGCTGGGCTCGGTGGGCGGGTCGGGGGTGAACAGGCTCTCGGCGTCCACCACGATCGGCACCGGACCGTGCGCGAGCAGGTTCTCGGCGTGCAGGTCGGTGCCGCCGACCAGGCGCATCACGGCCAGCCAGTGGCCCAGGTTCCGGTAGAACATGGCCAGCTCGGCCTCGTCGCGGCAGTACTCGTGCTCGACGTATCCGGCCCAGCCGTAGTGCTCGGCGTCGGCGTCCACCCGAGTCGACCCGTCCGCCACCCGGGTCGGCTCGCCGTCCACCAGGGTCAGCACAGCGGGTACGTGGATCGGGGCGGCCAGGCCGTCCGGGAGCACGGCGGCCAGGAAGTCCCGCAGGGCCGCGTCGACCTGCAGCGACCGCGGCTTGTACATCACCGTGCCGCCGGCGAACCGCACCCGGGCCACCGCGTGCCCGCCCCGGTGCTGGTCGCCGGCGCCCAGTTCGAGCTCGCGCAGCGGCCCCGGCGGGCGGCCCAGCAACTCCCCGATCGCCACCCGGTCGCGCAGCAGACGGCGTGCCAGCGTGAGTCCGGCGTCCAGCTGCAGCCGACCGGCCGCCAGGGCCCGCTCGTGCAGGACGGGGTACCTGCCGCGCAGCCCGTCCAAGTACTCGGCGGTGACGGCACGCTCCAAGTAGCCGCTCCACCGGGCCCGTTCGTCCACGCCCGGCAACTCGCCCGCCAGCGCGGCGACCCGGAGCTCCAGCAGGAAGACCCGGTTCAGTTTGAGCTGCAGGGACCGCGACAGGGCGGTGCGCAGGGCCGTACTCAGCACCTGCCGCTCCTCGGCCGCGAGCCCGGTCAGCGCCGACAGCCTGCGGTCCAGCTCGGCGAGCAGCGGAGCGGCCAACGCGGCCACGGGCGCGGCGAACCAGCCCTCCTCGAGCGGCGCGGTGACGGCCTGCTGCGGCTGCTGCGGCATGGGGGCGTCCTCTCTCTACTCGTCCGGTGCGTCCGGGAGTTCGGCGCGTCCGGGTGCCGGGCGGCGGCCCGGCCGGAGCACGGCCGCCGCCCGGGTCACGCGTGGTGCGGATCAGTGCTGCGGATCAGTGCTGCGGATCAGCAGCAGTAGCTGTGCAGCGAGGCACTACAGCTGCTGCAGTGGGTGAGGATGCCCTCGTAGGACTCGGCGAGCGCGGCCTCGGCGACGGCGCCGCCGACGTAGAGCGGGCCGGCCGGGTTGGCCAGGCCGTCGGCGCCCTCGGCACCGCTGAGCCAGGCCGTGACCAGCGCGTCCATGCGGGTTGCGGTGAGCTTCGGCATGTCACTCAACTCCATTCCGGTGTTGACCAGTTGTCCGCTCACGGTAAGGCGTCGCACACATGGCAGCTGACGCTAAATCCAGCCATCTTCATATGAGCTGACGCCATCACCGTGCGTTCCCGGACCGGCCCGGAGCCGTGGTTGACCTGCCGCACACTCGCCCGATCGGACCCCGCGACGCTATTCTCTGCTCAGCTGTTTCGGGCAAGGGGCCCGATGTGTCTGGGGGTTGGTGTGGTCACCGGTCGTGTGGTGCGGTTCGACGCTACTCGGGGTTACGGCTTCATCGCGCCGGCGCAGGGGGGAGAGGACGTCTTCCTGCACGTGAACGACCTCCAGATCCCCGAGCCGTACATCCGCCCGGGCCTGGTGGTCGAGTTCGAGATCGAGGACGGTGACCGCGGACCGAAGGCCTCCTTCGTCCGCCTCCCCGAGGGCGCCACCCCACCGACCACTCCCCCGGCGGCCGCCGCGATCGGCGCGGTCCGGCGAGCACCCACCGACGACTCGCTCTGCGACGTACTGAGCGCGGAGGAGTACACCCAGGAGATCACCGAGGTCCTGCTGACCGCGGCGCCGACCCTGACCGGGGCCCAGATCCTGCAGATCCGCGCCGGCCTGCTGCGGTTCGGCAAGGACCACGGCTGGACCGAGGACTGAGCTCGCCGTCTGTCCAGTGGCTGATGTGAGCTTCGCCAGGCAGCCGGGAATTGCGTACCCATGTGCGGTTGCGGCATGGCGAAGCTTCTGTCAGGCCCCGTGTACGGCAAGCGTGTTGGGCGTCAACTGAATACCGCTGGTCCGTACGCCGCCCGAACTCCTTGCCCGCACCGGCTCGTCCGGCAGTGGGCGCCGGGCCAGTGCCTCCCGTGACCAGCACCGGTGGAGGCCAGTGACCAGGGCCTGTTGCGTCCTCACGGTCACGCGGGGTCGACGCTGGAAGGAAACTTGCCGTGGCCTCCGCCACCGCAGTCACCGCCGTCGGTGCGATCCCGACGTCGACCCCACGCGGGGCCGCCGCCCACGGGCCCCGGGAATCCGATCAAGGAATGCCGTAACACAATCAGTGCGCAATTCCGCAGCACACGATCCAGAGTGTGACATCCGGGCCGGTCGGAACTCGGGAGAATTTCACCGAAGCCATAACACGATCATCACCCGATTCTAATAACAAAAACGCAACGGCTGGCGGCTCGCCAGTACCGAATGTCACGTTCTGTCGGCTTTTCCTGGCCAACAAAAGGGACATGTCGGCATGCTCCTGCCCTCCTCGGACAGTATTGACGGAGGCTGAGGCGTGACACAGACTCCTTCCCGTAGCCGGCGCCGCAATCATCGAGCGCTCATCGGAATCGTCGCACTGAAATTCCTGGCGCGATTCCTTGCACGCTCTGCCGACTGCCGAGCGAGAAATCCTCCATTGAGGGAAAGGGAATTCCTGTGTTCATGCGCAAGAAGATCACCGCCGTCGCCGCCGGCGTCGCCGCGCTCAGTGCCGTGGCCCTCGGGGTCGGGGCGTCGCCGGCCGCGGCGAGCCCGGGCGGATGTGTGTGGGGCACCGACGCCTGCCTCTTCTACCACTCCAACGAATCCGGTGGCTTCAACGGGGACGGCGGCAACGACAACTACGGGGCGGCCTGGTACTTCGAGGGCTGCTCCGGTGGCAACTGCGACGGCGACGGCCAGCAGGTGTACAACAACATCGGCTATGTCTACAACGAGAGCTATCGGACCGTCACGATCTTCGCCTTGTACAACTGCAACTACAACGGCCCGAACCTGACCATCGGGCCCACCACGGGGCAGACCCTCTACGGCTCCGGGGTCTACAACCACGACGCGTCGCAGTGCTTCTCGTAAGGCCGTGACGCTGCGGGTGCCCGGCCACGCCTCGTCGCGCGGTCGGGCACCCGCCCTCGTCCCCCGCAGGCCGTCACCGCAAAGGGAGTCCCCGCGCATGGCTCGCGCCCGTTCCATTCCGTACCTGCAGGCTGCCGGGCTGCTCGCGGCCGTCGGCGTGCTGGCCACCGGCTGCTCGCAGTCCGCCGCGACGTCGGCCAGGCCCGTGCCGGCCGGGGCTCCGACCGGCTCCCCGGCGGCCGGCTCAACGCCGTTACCCCGTCCGGCCGTCGGGGCGATCCCCGTGCTCGACAGCACCGTCGACAAATCCATGCCGATCGAGCAGTACCTGTTCACGGCCGACCAGACCGAGCAGGTGACCGAAGCCCGGGGCCGGCTGACCGTGCAGTGCATGCAGCGCTACGGCCTGACGTACACGCCGCCGCCGCTGTCGCAGTCGTCCGGACCGGGTGGTCAGGCGACGCACCGGTACGACGTGGTCGACCCGGCGAACGGCTACCGGCCGCCGAAGCCTGCCGAGGCCAAGCCCACCCCGCCACCCCAGCTGCGCCCCGCGGAGCTCACGGTGCTGGCCGGTACCGGCCCGGCCGGTACCGAGCCGATCACCAGCTACCGCGGCCTGCCCATCCCCAAGGGCGGCTGCCTCGGTGAGGTCGACGCCAAACTCACCGCGAACGGCGGGGCGGTGACCGACGACCCGCTGGCAATCAGCATCAACTTCGACAACTACCGGCGGTCGATGGCGGACGACACGCTGCAGGCCGCCTTCCACCAGTGGTCGGCCTGTATGAAGATCAAGGGTTTCACCTATCCGACGCCGACCGACGCCATGGGCGACAAGCGGTGGAAGGGCACGGCCACGGCGTCCGCCGAGGAGATCGCGACCGCCACCGCAGACGCCTCCTGCCGGCAGCAGGCCAACATCGTCGGAACCTGGTTCACAGTCGAGTCCGCCTACGAGGAGCAGGCGATCCAAGCCGACCTCGACAAGCTGAACCAGGTCAAGCAGGGCATCGCGGCTGTCCTCAAGAACGCCGCCGTCGCCAACGGTGGCGGCTCTCTCTGACCCACCACCACGGTCGTCACCGCTCTGCCGGCGCCGGCCATGGCGCTGACCGGCCCGCTGCGCCGCGCTCGGACCGGTTGTCGATGGCTGCTCCGTACACCAGGTCCGTGCCGAGTCGGGTCGGGGCGTGGTGGACCGTCTGGCCGTTGCGGACGGTGGCGATGAGGCCGGACTCGCGTAGGACGGTGGCGTGTCGGGAGGCGGCTGCAGCCGATACTCCGAGGATCGCCGCGAGCCGCCCGGTGGTCAGGGCCGGCGTCCTGACCACGGCGACCACTGCCGCCGCCCTTGTTGCCCCCAGGAGCGACACCAAGGCCTGGGCCGGAGCCTGGAGTTCGGGGTCGCGTGTGATGGCGGCGGCGGTCGTGGGATAGATGACCGTCACCGAGTCGGCCAGCGGGTCGAACATGATGCGGCTGGCCAACGCCGTGGGCTGGAAGATCAAGGGACGCCGTTCGAGGGACTCTTCCGCGTCGACGAGGGTGTTCAGGAGCAGTCGCCGACCGTCCCAGCGGATCGACGGATGCAACGAGCTCAGCATGTCGTCGATACCGCCGATCGCCGCACGGACTTCTGCCCTGGCTGATGCGGTGGCGACGACCGAGGTGATTCGTCGACGGTAGGGGTCCAGGCCCGTGACGCGGAAGCTGGTGAGCATGCGGTTCAGCGCGCTCACCGCGCCCGAATGTCCGTCGGCTAGGGCACGCGTGAACGGAGTCAAGGCGCCGGATCGGGCCAGGTCCCGCAGATGAGCGGTGGCCGGTGGGGACTCAGGGTCGATCCCTGACGGTGTCGCGTGGGCGACCTGATCGAAGAACGCCGGAATGTAGAGACTCGTGTACAGGTCGAACAGTCTGCTGTGGTTGGGGTTCCAGCCTCGGGCAACCTCCAGCCGCCACGCCGCCAGCCGCCGGTCGGCGGTCCGGTCGGCCAGTTGAGCCCCGCCCAGCGCGAGCTCGTACCCGAAGTCAGGCGCGTCGGCGACCCGCAACCGCTCCAGGTCATCCGTCGACAGACCGATCCGTATCAACCTGGCATCCCCCCGGGTCAATGTGCTGGCGAGTCGGCCTCAGACCCTTTGCATGCTGACGCAAAGGCCTGGCCGTTGGCGCAGTGGCAGTCGATCGTTGAACCACGTCTCGATACAGGCGAGGTCCGCCATTTCGACAACTGCGGACCGCAGTCCCCGTGTTGTGACCTCCTGCAAGCCGTTCGTCGGGAGACTACCTGGGCCCTGAGGAGTGGACAACAGGGTTAGGGAGGCCAGCGCCCTTGCCAGTGCGCCTGGTTGCTGCCCGTAACGGGTGAGGAACCACCACCCACGGGCGAGGCGAACGCTGCCCCAGATCGAGATCCCCAGGCTCAAGCCACTCCCGGCACACAGTCATCCCAAGGAACAGAGGAATGATCGATTTATCGAGCGGAACACTGGACAGCGGGAAAAGCCATGCCGGCACCGCGCCCTGGTTGGTCGACGACGAGACCTGGGCCGCGATTGAACCGCTCCTGCCTTCCTGGCCCGGGCGGGGGCCCGGCCCCAGGCCGGTGGACGACCGGCGGTGCCTGCAGGGGATCCTGTTCGTCCTGTGCACGGGCATCGCCTGGCAGCATTTACCGCTGGAACTCGGCTTCGGCTCCGGACAGACCTGCTGGCGCCGACTGTACCGGTGGACCGCGGCAGGAGTCCTTCCCCGGATCCACGGCATCCTGCTCAGCCGGCCGCACACCGCGCGGCGGATCAACTGGACGCGCACCGCCGTGGCCGCCCCCGGTCCACAGCCGGCCCCGGACCGGCGCCCCCGCAGGTCGTGACCACCACGTATGCCGGTGCGGGGCAGGCGACTTGCGGGTGGTCGGCCGCAGTGGCTCGCAATGATCGTTGCGTATACGGCGGGCGCGGCTTACGGCTTGCGCGCCAGGCCCGCGTAGGCCATCACCTCGTGGTCCGCCAGTACCGGCCCGTCGTCCAGCTCCGGGTGCCAACGGTTGATCAGCACCACGCCGGGGTCGTCCAGTTCCAGGCCGGCGAAGAACCGCTCGATCCCGGCGCGGGGGCGCAGGTGGTTCTCGATGCCCGCCTCGCGGTAGCGCCGGGAGGCGATCTCGGCCTGTTCGGGCGCGGAGTCGGCGGTGCCGGCGGTCAGGGCGAGGAAGCTGCCGGCCGGGAGCACGTCCAGCAGGTGGGCGACCAGCGGGAGGACGGCCTCGTCGGAGAGGAAGTGCACGATGTTGATCAGCGTCAGCGCCACCGGCTGGCTCAGGTCCAGGGTGTCGAGCAGCGCCGGCTCGACGAGCAGCTTCTCGGGGTCGCGCAGGTCGCAGTCGATGTACGCGGTGCGGCCCTCGGGTGTGCTGGTGAGCAGGGCGCGCGCGTGGGCGAGCACGATCGGGTCGTTGTCCACGTAGACGACCCGGGCGGCCGGGGCGACGCGCTGGGCGATCTCGTGCAGGTTTGGCGCGGTGGGGATGCCGGTCCCGACGTCGAGGAACTGGCGGATGCCGTGCACCTCGGCCAGCCGGCGGGTCATCCGGTGCATGACGGCGCGGGCCGCGCAGGCGGCGGCGCGGGAGTTGGGCCACTCCGCGATGATCCGGTCACCGGCCTCGCGGTCGACGGCGAAGTTGGTCTTCCCACCCAGCATGTAGTCGTACACGCGCGCCGGGTGCGCCCGGTCGGTCTGCAGATCGACCGCCGGTATCCGGTCCTGCTGGGTCGGCCTCATCCAGGAGGCAACCTCGAACTGCTCCACCCCACACCCTCCACCGTAGTTCTCGGACCAACTCAACCACAGTGCATGATGGGACGTCAGCAGAGACCCCGCCGGATGGCCGGAACGGCCGGCGCCCCCGGGCCGCCCCTGCTCAGCGCGGTCGGACCGGCGCCGGACCCGGAGTGGCCGACCATCGATCCCCTCTCTGTCAGACCTGGATGAATTCAGCCAGGTCCCGCTCGATGGCCGCCTTCGGCTTGGCACCGACGATGGTCTTGACGGCCTCCCCGCCCAGGAAGACGGTCATTGTCGGGATGGACATGATCCCGTACTTCGCGGCAGTCGCCGGGTTCTGGTCGATGTTGAGCTTGACGATCTCGATCTGGTCGCCGTGCTCCGCCGCGATGGCCTCCAGGCTCGGGGCGATCTGCCTGCACGGGCCGCACCACTCTGCCCAGAAGTCGACCAGGACCGGCTTGTCGCTCGTGAGGACATCCTCATCGAAACTCGTGTCGGTAACCGCCTTCAGCGCCACTGTGCCTCCCGATCTCGGTGAATTTCTGCTGCGGATCCATCCCCCGACCTGTGCCCCGACCAAACCTGCAGCACACCCTTCAGCGGAATGCCGTCGTCCTCCTACTCTTGCGCACCGCCTCCTCACACTGACAGGCTCTGTCCGTGATCGGGACACGCGCGTCGATTCCCTCGAGGATCGACGAAAACACGTGGTGGACAGGGGGTTTGACCCCAGGTCAGCCACGGTCCGCGCAGCCTCCCGACTGGGCCGCGTTCGTCGAGCAGGCCATCGAGGCGGCCCCGCCGACGGCTGGGCGACGCGTTGCCGAGTTGCCGGGGACGGCCGGATTCGCCGTGATCCTGGCGCCGCTGGCCGAGTTGGCCGCCGACCGGTTGGCGGTCGAGGTGGCCGAGATCGGCGGGGTGGATCTCCCGGCGGTGCGCGGCGGGTTCGTCGATCGGCTCGCGCGGCGGCTGGCTCAGGTTGCCGCCCGCACGCTGGTTCTGGAGCTCAACGTCGCCAGGGTGGCCGGGGGTCTCGTCGGTGACACATCATCAGATCGATTCGACGACTTCGTCCGGCAGGCCTGCGGGCGGCCCGGGCTCTCCCGTCTCTTCAGCGAATACGTCGTGCTCGCACGGTTGTTGGCGCAGGCCTCGCTGCGGGCCGGCGCGGCGACGGCCGAGCTGCTCGGCCGGTTCGGCGACGACCGGGCGCTGATCGTCGACGGGCTGCTGGCGGGCCGCGACCCGGGACCGCTGGTCGAGGTGGAGAGCGGGGTGGGCGACGGCCACCGGCAGGGGCGGAGCGTCTCGGTGCTGCGCTTCGCCTCCGGCGCCCGGGTGGTGTACAAGCCGCGATCGCTCGCCGCGCACGGGCATTTCAACGAGGTGGCGCGGTGGCTCGACGCCCGCCTCGGGCGGCGGGAGCTGCGGACCCTGGCGCTGCTGGAGCGGCCCGGGTACGGGTGGGTGGAGTTCGTCGAGCAGCGGCCCTGCACCGCGCCGCGGCAGGTCGAACGCTTCTACTTCCGCCAGGGCGTGCTGCTCGCGCTGCTGCACGCCCTGGATGCCACCGACGTCCACCACGAGAACCTGATCGCCTGCGCCGACGATCCGGTCCTGGTCGACCTGGAGACCCTGTTCCATCCGGTTCCCCCCGTCGTGCCGGTCGCGGACCCGGCCGCGCGCGTGTTGGCGTCCTCGGTGTACCGGACCGGGCTGCTGCCCCAACTGCGGCTGGGCGACGAGACCGCGTGGGACATGTCCGGGCTCGGCGCCGACAAGGACACGGCGCTGCCCTTCGCGGGGGTCGAGTTCGCGGCGGCGGGTACCGACGAGATGCGGCTGGTCCGCCGGCCCCGGGTGTTCGCCGGCGCGCGGAACCGGCCGGTCCTCGATGGGCGGGAGGCGGACCCGGCCGCGTTCACCGAACCGCTGCTCGCCGGGTTCCGCACGGGCTACCGTACGATCGCCGCCCATCGGGACGAACTCACCGGCCCGTTGGGCCTGCTGCACCGCTTCGCCGAGGACGAGGTGCGGGTGGTGCTGCGCTCCTCGAACGGCTACGCGCGGCTGCTGGAGGAGTCGAGCCACCCCGACGTGCTGCGTGACGCGGCCGAGCGGGACCGGCTGCTGGAGCTGATCCGCGCGGAGTCGATCGGCAACGCCCTGCTGACCCGGGTCGCCGAGGACGAGATCGCCCAACTCTGGGACGGCGACATCCCGCTGTTCACCAGCCGGCCGGGGACGGCGGACCTGTGGAACGGCCGGGGCGACCGGCTGGCCGGGGTGCTCGGCACTCCCGGCCTGCGCCGGGCAATCGACAAGATCGACGCGATGGACGCGGCGGAAGAGACGGACAAGGCAGACAAGGCAGACGAGGCGGACCGGCGCGGCCAGGAGTGGATCATCCTGGCGACGATGGCCGCGCGGTCCACGGGGCTCGGCGACTCGATCGGCAGACGGTCCACCGCACGCGTACGTTCCGGGCCGACCTGCGGCGCACCGGACCCCGATCGACTGCTCACCGCCGCCTGCCGGATCGGCGACCAACTGGTCGCGCTGGCCCACCAGGACGAGCACCGGACCAACTGGCTGGGCCTGGAACTGCTCGATCAGCGCTACTGGCGCCTGGGGCCGCTGGGCGCCGATCTCGCCGACGGGTACGGCGGAATCGCCCTGTTCCTCGCGCAGTTGAGCCGGATCACGGGCTCGGCACGCTACGCGGAGCCAGCCCGGCAGGCGCTGCGCCCGGTGCCCGGTCTGCTGGCGGCGCTGGCCGAACACCCCGACCAGCTCGGCTACGTCGGCACCGGCGGGTTCGCCGGGTTGGGCGGGATCGCGTACGCCCTGGCCCAGGTGGCCACTGCGCTGGACGACGACGGGATCGGCGCCTGGGTCGAACCCGCGGTCCAGCTGATCAGCACGGCCGTCGGAGCTGATCCGGAGTCAGGAGTGTTCACCGGCAAGGCCGGTGGCCTGGCCGCGCTGCTCGCCGTGCACCGGGCCACCGGGTCGGCCGCGGCCTGGCAGGCGGCGCAGGCCTGCGCGGACCGGCTGGTCGAGCGCCCGCTGCCGGCCCGGACCGGGTTCGCCTTCGGGTCGGCGGGCATCGGGTGGGCGTTGCTCGCGTTCACCGCGGCCGGCGGCGGCCCGCGCTTCGCGGACGCCGGCTTGGCGGCGTTGCGGTCAGCGGCGTCGCGGTCAGCGGTGGCACCGCGGGCCGAGGAGCCGCAATCCGAGCCGGGGAGCGATGATCTGTCCTGGTGCCACGGGCTGGCCGGCCTGGCGCTGGCCGTTGCCGACAGCCCGCTCGCGGCCGCCGACCCGCAGCTGGCGCCGGTGCTGGACCGGGCGCTGCGCGGCATCACGGCGAGCGACCCGCCGGCCGACCACAGCCTGTGCCACGGCGAACTCGCCGTTCTCGAACTGCTCCACGTCGCCACCCCCTCCCCCGAGGCCGCCGCGGTCGCCGAGGCCGCGCTGGCCAGGCGGGCGGGCAGGCTGCTGGCCGCCCTCGAGCAGGACGGCCCGCGCTGCGGCACCCCCGGCGCGGTGCCCCACCCGGGACTGCTCACCGGCCTGGCCGGCATCGGGCACGGCCTGCTGCGCCTCGGCTTCGCCGACCACGTACCGTCGGCGCTGCTGCTGCGGCCGCCGGCTGCCAATCGGCCGTCCGGAGCGCGGCCATGACCACCGAGATGAACCGGAACCAACCCAGATGGATCACCCCGGATCAACCGACTCAAGGAGACCGAGAGCCCATGCACAGGGAAGAACTCGTCCGCTCGTGGAAGGACCCGAGGGCGCGTCAGGGCGGCCACGGCGAACACCCCTCCGGTGAGATCGCGTTGGGCGGCGGCGGCGCTCTCGGTCGGCGCGCGGCGCTGCTGTCCGGTGCGCCGGCCGCGCCCGGCCTCGGCCACGCCGGCAGTGTCAGCACCGACACCGACACCTACACCTCCCCGTAAGCCAGCCCACAGTGCGGTGTGATCGGTCACCAGCGGCTGCCAAGGCCGTCGGATAGCCTGCGGACATGCGGACCACCTCTCCGATCACCGTCGGCCGTGCTGGTGAACTCGCCATGCTCGACTCCGCGTTGACCGACGTTCGCGCACGTCAGGGCCGTGCGGTGTTCCTGCTCGGCGAGCCGGGGATCGGCAAATCCCGGCTGGCGGGGGAATGCGCGCAGCAAGCCGGCGCGCTCGGCATGCCGGTGCTGCGCGGGCGGGCCGGAGCGGGCGGGACGGGCACCCCGTTCCGCCCGCTCCGCGAGGCGCTGGCCTCCCGGTTCCGGCTCGGCAGGCCGCCCGCCGACCCGGAGTTGGAGCCCTACCGGCCCGCGCTCGCCCGGCTGGTGCCGGAGTGGCGGACCGCCGAAGGCCCGGACGGGCACGGGTGCGTGGTCGAACTGGCCGAGGCGCTGCTGCGGCTGCTGGCCCTGGTCGGCCGGGCCGGCGGCTGTGTCCTGGTGCTGGAGGACCTGCACGACGCCGACCCGGAGACCACCGCCGTCCTGGAGTACCTGGTCGACAACGTCGCCGAGGTGCCGGTGCTGCTGCTGGCCACGCTGCGGCCCGAACCGGGGCCCGGCCGCGACCTGGTACGGGCGGCCGAGCGACGGCGCGGGGCCACCGTCGCCGAGCTGCTGCCGCTGGTCGCCGACGAGGTCAGGGCGCTGGCCGCCGGCTGCCTGGAGACGGCGGCCGCGGGCGTCCCGGACGCCGTGGTGGACCGGCTGGTCGCCGACGGGGACGGCAACCCGTACCTGGCCGAGGAGTTGCTCGGCGACCTGGTGGGCTCCGGCACGCTGCGGCACGGCGAGCACGGCTGGCAGGTGGTCGGCGAGCTCGGGCCGAGCGTGCCGGCCACGATCGTGCAGTCCTACGACCACCGGCTCGGGCTGCTCGGCGCGCAGGTGCGCGAACTGCTGCTGATCGGGGCCTGCCTGGGTCCCCGGTTCTGCGTCGACACCGTGCAGCTCATCACCGGCCACGACGACCGGAGCATGTTCGCCGGCCTGCGCAGTGCCGGCGAGGCCGACTTCATCGTGCCCGACCCTGCCGCCCCCGGCTGGTACGCGTTCCGCCACGCGCTCACCGCCGAGGCGCTGCTGGCCACCGTGCCGCCGCTGGAACGGGCGGCGCTCGCCCGGCACGCCGCCACCGAGCTGGAGCGGGCCGACCCCGAACTGCGCGACGACCACTGCCAACTGGCCGCCGATCTGCGCCTGGCGGCCGACGATCCGGGCGGTGCGGCCGTCCACTACGCCGAGGCCGGACGCCGGGCCCTGGCGGCCGGTGCGTCCGGCTCGGCCGTGGCCCTGCTGGAGCGCGCGCAGCAGCTCGCGGCCGTGCCGGACCGGACGGCCGTGACGGAGTCGCTGATCGACGCCCTGGCCGAGGCCGGCCAGCTCCGCCAGGCACTCACCCTGGTGACCGCGCTGCCGCCGGCCGGGGCCGCGTCCCTGGGCGTCGGCCGCCGGCTCGCCCTGCACACGCGGCTGGCCTGGTGTGCGGTGACGGCCGAGCGCCCGCAGGAGGCGGCCGCCCAGGTGGCGGCGGCCCGGGCGCTGCTCGACGACGGCGCCGCACCCGAGCAACGTGCCCCGCTGGCCGCGGTCGAGTCGCATCTGGCCCTGCTCCCCGGGCCGGGCGACCCGCAGGCCCGGCAGGCCGACGCCGAGCGGCTGGCCCGGCAGGCGGCGCAGGTGGCGCAGCGGGTGCCGCTGCCCGTGGTGGCTTGCCAGGCCTGGCAGTTGCTCGCCCTGCTGGCACGCGAGCAGGGCTTCGACCACGCCGACAGCTACCTGATCCGGATGCTGGAGGTCGCCGAGACCCACGGTCTGGGCAGCTGGCGGGTGGAAGCGCTCCTGCGCCTGGGCATGAACGAATGCATGCGGACCGGCGAGCCGCACCGGCTCGACCAGGCCCGCCAGGCCTCGCTCCAGCTCGGTTCGGTGCGCGTGACGCAGAGCGCCGAGGGCGCGCTGGCGATGAACGCGGTGCTGCGGGGCGAGCCGCAGGCGGCGCGGGAGATCATCGACCGCTGCCTGGGCGCCACCGCGCGTCTGGGCAACCTCGCCACCCACCGCTACCTGCTGCTGACCGCCGCCACGCTCGCGGCGCACCAGGGCCGTCGTCGGGAGATGGAACGCGAGTTGCTGGCGTTCAGCCAGATCGGCGGTGAGGACTTCTTCCTGATGCCGGTGCTGCTCGGGCTGTGCCGGGCGATCTGCGCGTTGCTGGAGGAGGACCGGCCGCTGGCCACGGCCGAGTTGGCGGCGGCCCGGGACTGGGAGCGGCGCAACCCCAACGTCTACTACCTGGCCGGGCAGCACGGCCTGCACCCGCTGCTGGAGGTACTGGCCGGCGAGGCGGGCTGGGACCGGTACCAGGAGGTCGAGGCGGGCCCGGCCGCTCCGCTCACCTGGAACGGCCAGTTCCTGCTGCTCGCCCGGGCCGTGCTGCTCGGCCGGGACGGGCGGGGCGAGGAGGCCGAGCAGGCCGTCGCCGCGGCCCAGCGATGCGCCGCGCTCTTTCCGATGGCCCGGCACCTGGGCCTGCGGCTGGTGGCGGAGGCCGCCGTGCGCGACGGCTGGGGTGACCCGGTGGCGTGGCTGCGGACGGCCGAGGAGTACTTCCACGCCCTCGACGTGCCGGCCGTGGCGCGCGCCTGCCGGACCCTGCTGCGGCAGGCGGGGGTCAGCGTGGCGCAGCACCGCGGCGGCCGGGACCGCATTCCGCCCGCGCTGCGCGCCGTGGGCGTCACGTTGCGCGAGTACGAGGTGTTCACACTGCTGGTCGAGGGACCGGGCAACCAGCAGATCGCCCGGGAGCTGTCCATCTCGCCGCGCACGGTGGAGAAGCACATGGCGAACCTGATCAGCAAGACCGGCTGCCAGGACCGGGCGGCGCTCTGCGAGTTGGCGGTCGAGAGCTGCGCGGCGGAAGGCGAACCGCAGGTCTGACCGGGGCTCGCTCGCTCAACGCGCGCCGGCCTGCGCCCCGACCAGCCCGACCGGTCCGCCCAGCCCGTCCATCGCTGCCGGCAGCGCCAGGGAGTCGGGCAGCCAGCTCCGGGTGCAGCCGTGCCGCAGCCGGAGCAGCGCGGCCAGCATGCCGGCCGTCCCGGTGCTGCAACCGGCCGTCACCTCGGTGCACGACTCGTCGGGGAGCAGCAACAGCCCGTCGCGCCGGGTGTGCCGGGCGTAAGCACAGGCCACGAGCTCGGCCGCCCAGCCGCGGTAGCGCGGTTCGTCCAGGACCGCGGCCAGGTCCAGCAGGAACTCGGCGTTGCCCGCCAGCCCGTGGCAGACCGCCGGCGAGAGCTGCCACCGGCGGCGGTGGACCTCCACGGCCGCCTGCTCCGCCAGCTCCCGGTAGCGCGGGTTGGCGGTGGCCTGCCAGAGCCTGCCGAGGAAGCTGCCGACCCCGGCGGATCCGCCGCACCAGTACGGTGGTTGGAAGGCGGGCCTGGTCGACGGCCGGGCGCCCGGGGCGCCGATCTCCTGGTCGTCCTTCGGCCACCAGGCCGCGCCCGCCTCGACCTGGGCGGCCGCCACCAGCGTGTCGCCGGCCTGCCGGGCCAGCTCCACGAAGCCGTCCCGGCCGGCCGCCCGGCCGGCCAGCAGCAGGAAAGTGCCGATCCCGGCCACGCCGATCCCGAACCCCAACTGGCGGGCGCCGGCCAGCGCGGAGTCGAAGTCGGCCGGGACCGGCCAGATCACCCCGGCACCGCCCTGCTCGGCGGCGGCCAGCAGCCCCTCGCCGACCTCGACCGTGCGGGCCAGGAAGTCCGGCTCGCCGGTGACCCGCCAGAAGTGCAGCTGGGTCAGGCCCGCGCCGGCCGCGCCGTGGCAGATGCCGGGGTTCGGCCAGCGCACCGGAAGCTGACGGGCCAGCTGCGAGGCGGTCTCCAGCAGCGTCCGGTCGGCCAGCAGCCGGGCCGCGTCCAGCAGGGCCCAGGCGGTGCCGGCGCGGCCGAAGTACAGTCCGGGCAGCTGCGGTTCGTCCAGTCGCAGCCGCCCGGTGATCCAGTCGGCCGCCTGGGCGACCCCGGAGCGCAGCCGCAGGTCCATCCGCATCCCGGCGGCGGCCGTCAGCACCGCCAGCACTCCGGCGGCACCGTGCTGCACGTTCAGCGGGTCGTTGCGGGCGGCGAACCCAACGGCTGGCCACAGCCGGGCCTGGCCGGTCGGCGTCATCGTCTCCAGCAGGTGGGTCAGCCCGTCGGCCAGCAGCTTCTCCTCGACCTCCTTCGACAGGACGGTAGTTGATGGGTCGTCAGGTCCTGCGGCGCCGTCAGCCGGGTGTGCCGCTCGCAGCACGGCCAGGAACCCCCGGACCCGCTCCAGGCTCCACCGCTGGTCGGCGGCCTCGGCCGTCAGTCCGAGGATCAGCGGCCGCAGCGACCGGCCGCCCGGGTTGTCCGCGAGGGTCCGGTTCACCAGGTGGGCCAGCCTCTCGTCCGCCGAGCGGGCCACCGGCTGGTCCGCGGTGAGCAGGGGCTCGGCGCCGCTCGCGAGGTGGAAGAGGACGGCGCCGAGGCTGTAGAGGTCCGAACCGGGCTCCGGCGCGGGCCCGCTGGCCTCCGCGCCCACCACCTCGGGTCCGGCGTACCCCGGGGTGCGGGCGGGCTGCACCTGATCGCCGGGGCGGGCGACCGACTGCAGGTCGATCAGCCGGAGTTCGCCGTCGCCGGTGAGCATGAGGTTGTTCGGGTTCAGGTCACGCAGCACGTAGCCCGCCCGGTGCACCCGCTCGACCACCGCCACGATCCGCTCGGTCAGGTCCAGCAGCGCCTGTCTGGTCGGCTCCGGATGCGCGGTTGCCCAGCCGCGCAGCGTCTGCCCGTCGATCCGCTCCTGGACCAGGTAGAGGTGGCCGCCCTGGGTGAACACCCCGAGCGCCTCGGCGCAGACGCCGAGCGGGGTCAGCGCCGCGTGCATCCGTGCCTCGTGCTGCAGCAGGTCGCCGGCGTCCGCGCCGGTCAGCTTCGCCCCGACGTGGCGCCGGGCCTCCTTGATGACGACCGGACGCTCGGTGCCCAGCTCGGTGGCGAGGTACACCCCGCCCTTGTAGGCGTGCCGGATCGCCTTGTGCACCACGTAGCGACCGTCCAACAGCACCGCGCCAGGCCGGATCGTGGCCTCAGGGTGCACGGGTAGCGGCGACCGCGCCCAGGCCGGCGGGCTGAACCAGGCCTGGCGACGGTCCCGGACGAAGCCGCCGTCGGGAGCCCGCAGCATCGGCTCGACCGTGCCGTCGTTGCCGAGCCGGGTCACCCCGTGGAAGACGCCGTAGCGGTAGTGCACCAGACTGCCGGGACGGTACGGCCGGTCGGACAGGATGCCCGGCCCGGGTAGCCCGCGGGTGACCTGGTCGAGCTCCTCGGCCAGCCGGCGGAAGTGGTCGTCGTCGTCCGGGTAGACCGTGATGAACTTGCCGCCGCCACCCCGGTCGTAGCATGCGGCGACCAGCTCGGCCACCCGGCCCAGGGTGCCCGCGAACCTGAACGACGCGCGCTCCGCGACCAGCACCTCGGCGGCCTGGGCCAGCACCACCGGCGCGGCGAGCGGGGTGGCCGACACGTGCAGCTTCCACCCCTGTGCTCGCGGGCTGTGCCCCCCGGGCACCACCCGGCACCAGAACTCCCCCGGGTCGACCTCCCAGCCGAACGCGCCCTGCCGGCGCAGCGCCGACCTGACCAGACCCGGGAGCAACTCGCCGTCCTCCTCAGGTGGTCCACTCCGGGTCGCGCTCGAACCTGTCATCGCCGGGCCTCCGTTGCCGGGGAGGGAGCAGCGGCTGGGCCCTGCTCCGGGTGCGTCGACCATGCTTCCGGCGCTCGGCGGTCGTTGCATCAGGGCGGCACGCGTAGGTTCCGGCGGCCGACCCCACCCATCCTGCCGGGTGGCCCCCACCATCGGCCTGTTCTCACCCTGCGTCTCCGGCATGCGGTGACGAGGGCGGGTTTCACGTGAACGTCGGGACGACACCGGTCAGGGCACAGCTGGCCGTCCAGAGGTGCGCCGCGGTCGTGGTGTCGGCCAGCTGGTTCCAGAGGGGTTCGCTCCTGGGCCTGCCGCGCAGCCCGAACACGCGGGGGCCCCACAGCTGGCCGCCACGCACGTCCGGGTCGAGCACGGCGCGCACGGTGGGCCAAGCGGCGGCTTCCTTGCCCTGGACGAGAAGGCCGAGCGGTAGGCCGCGCAGCCGCTCGCCGGCAGTCCGGACCTGAACCGGCGGCCGCGAGGGGGTGAGGGAGTCGAGCGCGCCGCCGGGATGCACGACCACGCTCAGCGTGGTGCTGCCGGCAGCGCCCAGGCGGCGGTCGAGCTCGAGAGCGAAGTACATCTGGGCCAGTTTCGACCGCGCATAGGCGCGCTTGGGCTGGTAGTCATGCGTGCTCTGGAGATCGTCGAGGTCCAGGCGTTCGGACTTGGCCGCGAAGCTGCCCGTGGTGACGATCCGACTTGCCGGGGTTGCCATGAGCAGGGGGGTCAGCCAGTGGGTGAGTGCGAAGTGCCCCAGGTGGTTGGTTGCGAACATCAGCTCCTGGCCGGCCTTGGTCTCACGGCGCGGCGGCTGGTCGAGCGCCACGCCGGCGTTGTGGACGACCGCGTCGAGGCGGTCGAGTTCGAGCGCGTCCACAGACGTCCTGAGCGATGCGAGATCGGCCAGGTCCAGCGGCAGATGCCGCACCTGGGCGCCGGGGACGCGTGAACTGATCGAAGCGATCGCGGCTTTGGCCTTCGTCTCGTCGCGGCTGCCGAGGACGACCGTGGCCCCGGTGCCGGCGAGCTGCTCGGCGACGAAGTACCCGATGCCCGCGTTGCCGCCGGTGACCAGGAAATTCCTGCCCTCGGCGCGAGGCAGCCGTTGGACGTCCCACGTCGGGGCCTTGGGTACGGAGGGCATGGCGTGCTCCCGGAGCTCGGAGTGATCTGGCGGCGGGCCGGCGCACCTTCACAACCGGTCCGGCTCAGTCCCTACGGTCCCGGAGGCCACTCACATCCCACCGACAGGTCGCTGTCCCCACTGACAGCCGACCGACATGGCGCGGGCCCATCATCCGTCGCGGCCGCTCTCCGTACCCGGCACAGGTGACCCCGCTGAGAAGCGGCATCGAATCCGATCACTCCGTCACGGGCAGGCATTCGGCGAGCAGGTCGACGACGTCGCGCCAGGCTCGCTGCGCGTGCCGTGGGTGGTAGCCGACGCCGGGGAGCACGGTGTGGTCGACCGGCGGGTGGTGGAAGGCGTGCAAGGCGCCGCCGTAGACCGTGAGGCGCCAGTCGACACCTGCGGCCTGCATCTCGGCGGTGAACGCGTCCCGTTGCGCGGGCGGCATGATCGGGTCTTCCGACCCGACCCCGGCCCACACGGGGCAGCGGATGCGCGCCGCCTCGCCCGGTCGGCCCGTGGTCAGTGCGTTGACCGTCCCGATCGCGCGCAGGTCGACGCCGTGGCGCCCGAGTTCCAGCCCGATCGCGCCCCCGGTGCCGTAGCCGACGGCGGCGATCCGGTCGGGGTCGGTCCGCGGTTCGGCGCGCAACACGTCGAGCGCCGCGTGGCCGATACCCCGCATCCGGTCGGGGTCGGCGAGCAGCGGCAGGCAACGGGCAAGCATCTCCTGAGGGTCGCCCAAATAGCGCCCGCCGTGGAGGTCGAAGGCCAGCGCCACGTATCCCAGCTCGGCGAGTACATCGGCCCGGCGGCGCTCGACGTCGCTGAGCCCCATCCCCTCGGGCCCGACCAGGACCGCGGGCCGGCGGTCGACACCGGCCGGGAGCGCGAGGTGCCCGATCATCGTCAGGCCGTCGGCCGCGTATTCGACCGTGCGTGTGGTAACCGTCGTCATGAGACGGGACTGTAGTGATCGCCGGTCCCGGGCGGGCCGGTGTTCACCGCTGGCAGAACAGCGCGGGTGTGCCGCTGAACCACGGCGCCGGCTCGCCGCCCCGGCCAACTGTGGCAACGTCACCTGAGACCTGGTGGCAACTTCGTCCCCGACTCCGTCATCCACCAGAGACGCTCGCCACCTGAACGAATGAATCCAAGGGTGCCGCCTGCGGTTCGTGATCGCAGGCGGCACCGGATCGGCGGCATCATGAGTGGCTCCTGGAGTTGACGGTGGGTCGGCTCAGGTCCTCACCCGGGCGACCATCTCGTCGAGCGGACCGGAAGCCGTCCGGTAGGCGGTGGGCAGACGATGACGGCCGGGCTGAAGGGCCCGGCTCGGACGGGAGGCGCAGTGGGGATGTGGTGGAGAGGCTTCACGGTGGCGTTCAGTTGCCTGCTGGTCGCCGCAACGGCGCCGTACGCGCGGCCCGCCGCGGCGGACGCGGCGGACGCGCCGCGTCCCCCACAGACGGTGGTGGAGCCGCTGGTGACCGGGGACCCGTGCATGATCCAGAGCCGGGTGCGGCCGCACGGGCAGCAGGGCGACTTCGAGCTGGTGGTCTTGCAGGGCAATGACCTGGTCTTCTACTCGCACGACAATGCCGACGTGAACTATGCCTGGACCCGAGGTCCGGTCATCACCGACCGGGCCACGGGGCCCGGCTGCCTGATCGAGAGCGACTACACCACAGCCGGGCTGCCGAACCTGGAGGTCGTCGTGCCCGAGAGCGGGCGGCTCGTGCACTACTGGCGGGCCGGGACGGGCGGCCCATGGCACCAGGGCGCGACCTTCGGCTCGGGAATCTCCGATGACCGGCCCGCCATCGTCCAGAGCGACTTCCAGAGCGACGGGCACGGCCATCTCGAAGTCCTGGCACGGCAGGGCGACCAGCTGGCCGCCTACTGGCGAGACACCTCCTCCTGGCATCCGGCCGCGACGTTCGCCTCCGCAGTGTCGGGCGGCCCTGCCATGATCCAGGGCGGCTTCGGGGGAGACCACAAGAATTTCGAGGTGGTGGTACCGGTGGGTGGCCATCTCGAACACTGGTGGCACGACAACTCCGACGTGAACAAGCCCTGGCAGCCCGGGGGATCGTTCGCCTCCGGAGTGACGGGGTCACCGTCGCTGATCGAGAGCGGCTTCGGCGCGGGCGACCGGCCCGGCAACTTCGAGGTCGTCGTACCAGTGGGTGACCACCTCGAACACTGGTGGCACGACAACTCCGACGTGAACAAGCCCTGGCAGCCCGGGGGATCGTTCGCCCCAGGAGTGACGGGGTCACCGTCGCTGATCGAGAGCGGCTTCGGCGCGGGCGACCGGCCCGGCAACTTCGAGGTCGTCGTACCGGGACCGGCCGCCCCCGAGCCCCCGGACGACGCCCAGGTCGCGGGCGGCTTCTCCGGCAACGAACTGCAGCACTGGTGGCACGACAACTCCGACGTGAACAAGCCCTGGCAGCCCGGCTCCCAACAGATCGCCTACCGGGGACGCAGCGAGAAGGTGTGCCAGCTCACCGGCAACGTCGACAGCGAGCAGCACACGTTCACCACGAACCTCACCGGACTCCGGGCGAACGTGCAGGGCACCGACCTCGGCTACCCGGTGGATGACGGCTCGACGCTCACACTGCTGTTCGGCGACACCCATCCCGCCGCCATCGATGACGACAAGGAGAGCGGCTACGACGACGCGGTCGCGACCAGCCAGGACACGACACCGCCGAGCTACGCCTCCTGCCTGCATCTGACCTACCCGATCATGAAGACTTTCCCCACCCCCACATATCGGCCGGCCATCGTGGTCAACCCGTCGATCTACCAGGGGTACTTCAATGTGCCGTCGAGCGGCTTCGTCAGCGGAGGCCACCAGTACGTGATCTTCTGGACCAACCACTGCGCCGGGACAGGATCCTCCGACCCGAGCCACTGCGAGGACGGGCACCAACCGGGCGTCAACCAGTACGGCAACGCGGTGATGACCCGGTACGACCCGGTACTCGGCCTGTACAAGAACCTCTTCCAGCTCAACAGCCGGTTCACCTACACCGGAGCGCTGAACACCGAGAACATCGCGGCAGCGCCGACCCCGGACCCACGCGGCACCTACATCTGGGGAGTCGGACTCTACCGCTCCACCGACCCGATCATGGCCTATGCGCCGCCCGGGCCCGTCACCACCGACCTCAACTGGCGCTACCTGCACATCACCCCGAACGGGGCCCGGTCGTGGGTCAGCGACGTCAAGCTGGCCTCCGACATGTTCACGGACAGCCCGCAGCAGGACAAGTGCGTCGGCGAGTCGTCCATCTCCTGGGTCGCGCCGCTCAAGAGCTGGCTCATGCTCTACAACTGCGCGGGAAAGATCCAGGCAAGGCTCGCCGACTCCATCGCCGGGCCGTGGTCGGCGCCCTCCACTATCTTCGACCCCCAGGCCGACAACGGACTCTGCCACTTCATGCACGAAACGCAGCGGGACTGCGACCCCGTCGCGGACGGCGGCTGGAGAGGCGACCCGTACGCCCCCTACGTCCTCAGCCGCTTCACCCGCGCCGACTCGGCCGACCCTTACGCGGCCGACATCGACTACGTGATGTCCACCTGGGACCCCTACCAGACGGTCATCATGCATACGGTGATCACCAAGGGGCACCCCAACAACTGAGCGCCGCCAGCACGAGATGGGACGTCGGCCGGGCCGTAGCGGCGCATGGTGGTCAGCCGGCCATGGCGAGTTCGGTGCGGGTTCGGTGGATGAAGTCCGCGACACGGGCCTCCCCCTTCCAGGGGGAGAGCGCGGTGGTGAAGTCGCGCACGTAGTCGAGCGCGCGGGCGGACTGGACGCGGGCGAGGATGTCCACGGCCTGGTTGCCGAGTTCGAGTCCCTGGTCGAGGTCGCGGGCCTGAAGGTGGGTCATCGCGACCACGGTCATCCGCAGGCCGACGGACCGGGTGAACGTGCCGGGCGACATGGCGGCGGCCTGCCTGTTCCAGCCGAGGGCGGCCTTGGGGTTGTGCAGGTCCCGGTAGATCTCAGTGGCATCGGCGGACATCCGCGCGTGGTCGAAGTAGCCGATCCACGCGGGTTCCCTGTCGGTGCGGGCCCGGCCGAGCAACGTTTCCGAGGCGGACAGGGCGGCAGCCACGGCGCGCGGGTCGCCCGCGCGGCCGTGGGCCCTGGCCTCGATCAGCTTGGTGAACGCCAGCACCCGCGGCGCGGCCACGTCCCTGGCCCGCTCGAAGGCGCCCTGGGTCATGTCGATCGCCTCGCTGGTGTACCCCCGCAGCAGGGCTTGCAGGGCCATGGTGGTCAGGACGTAGCTGCCGAGTTCCACGTTGCCGCCGGCACGGGCGAGCCGCAGTGCCTGGATGAAATGGCGCTGTGCGGCGTCGTGCTGGCCGACGTCGAAGGCGGACCAGCCGGTGATGCGGGACAGCTCCGAGGTGACGGAGAACAGTTCCCGGCCGATCTGGTCGGTGAAGCTGCCGTTCAGCAGCGGTGCGGCGCGGTGCTTGAGGCAGTCGGTGATCGAACTGGCCTTCCAGTTCCCGCCGCCGTACTTGGAGTCCCAGCGCCTGGCCTCGTCAGCCGCGTCCCACAGTTCTTCGACATCGCGGCGCCCGACGCGGCGGCTGCCGCGCGCGGCCACGCCCGGGTCGGTCGGCCTGACGAGCCATCGGGTGACGGGGGTGGTGAACGCGGAGATGGCGAAGCTCGTACCGAGGAAGTCGCGGCGGTCCACGTTGCTCCAGAAGGTGGTGGCGACGCGCACCGCGTCGGCGAGGTCTCGTGCGCCCAACTTCCAAAGGTGAGGGGCCGACCCCATCTCGAGCTGGTTGACGCGATGGGCCGGCGCCTTGTGGCTGGCGCCGGAGGCATCGATGAGCCAGGACAGATCCTCGTTCGGCTGCCTGGGCCGACGCTGGGACGCTGACACGGCGGCACTCCCTCGGGCTGATCCGTAAGAGAGGGGGCCCTAGTTCCACCAGTGCTTCAGCAAGGTGGAGGTCCCATTCCTGGCCGCCCGGTCCAGGCCCCGGTATTCCGAGATGAAGTAGACGTTGACCGGATCGCTGCCGACCTTCGGGCGGAAGGCCGTGCTCATGTCCGACCAGCAGTTTCCGCACGGCTGGCGGTCGGTGAAGAGGTTGAGTGGCTTGTAGTTCGTCACACCGTCGGCATGCAGGCCGTTGACGATGCTTTCCTCCGAGTGGTACAGGCCCCCACCCGTGTTGAATGCAGGCCGATAATGCTCCAGCCCCGTGGTGTTGTCGCGGTAGTGCAGGACGGCGAAGTTGCTGTTCCAAGGCCGCTCGACATCGAGCCGGCCGCCCTGGTAGGTCGTTTTGATGTGGTTGAGGAAAGCCTGCCCGTTGGCGTCCAGGTTGGGGTCTGCGACGTTGTGCTCGTTCAGGACGCCGTTGTTCTCGCAGGGGGCGAGGCCAAGGGGGTCGAATGAGATCAGCGGGTTGTGGACGTAGGTGTCGGGGTTGGCGGCGGGGGCGAGGCCGAGGGGGTCGGGCGAGGTGTAGCGGGCGGTCGCCGGGTCGTAGTAGCGGTGGTAGTTGTAGTGCAGCCGGGTTTCCGGGTCGAAGTACTGCCCGGGGAAGCGGAGCGGGGTGTAGGTGGTGCTGTCGCGCGGCCAGGTGGTGTGGCCCCACAGGGTGGTGTTGGCGCGCCAGGCGATGGTGCCGTCCGTGGGGTCGACGAGTTCGGTGGGCGTGCCCACCAGGTCGGTCACGATGGCGTAGAAGCGTCGGTCGGTCCGGTCCCGGTCCGAGTCGGTGATGGTCTCGGTCTGCGCGAGGGGCCGGAAACCGTCGTGGTCCCAGCTCAGGGCGTGCGGTCCGGGCAGGGCGGGGCTGTGGGTGGTCTGCTCGGCGATGCGCGGGCCGTCCCAGGTGAAGTCGGTGCGCTCCTCGACGGTGCTGCCGTCCGCGCCCAGCCGTTCCTTGGAGACGCGGCGGCCGAGCGGGTCGTACCGGTAGCGCCAGCGGGTGCCGTCGGGGGTGCGGACCTGGGTGAGGCGGTCCTCCGGGTCCCAGGTGAAGCGCCAGGTGTCGGGCTTGCGGGACAGGCGCTCGACCTGACGCATCGTCACCCTTCCCGCGCTGTCGTACTCGTAGCGCACCCCGCCGGCCCGGGTCAGTTCGCCGCCCGAGCGGACGCGTTCGCCCAGTGCGGGTCGGGTGGCCTCCGTGGCGGGCCAGGTGGCGGTGGTGAGGTGGCCGCCCGGGTCGTAGGCGTAGGTCTCCTCGCGTCCGGCCGTGAGCACCGAGGTGACCCGGCCGGTGGGTCCCAGCAGGAAGTCGCGGGTCCGGCCCGACTGGTCCTCGATCCGGGTCGGGTGGCCGTCCGCGCGGTAGGTGTAGGACCTGCTCTGCAGGATCTGGTCGGGGGTCTGCAGGGTCTGCGCGGTGATCCGGTGCTGGGCGTCCCGGACGCTGGAGAGGGTCAGCTGCGCACTGAGGGCGCGGTGGTTCTCCAAACCCGCCGGGTCGTAGCCGAAGTCGAGCCGGCCGTCCGCCGTCTGCAGCCAGGCGCGGTTGCCTGCCGCGTCGTAGCCGAAGGAACTGGTGTGGCCGGAGGGCAGGGCGCGGCTGGTGCGCCGCCCCAGGGCGTCCCAGGTGTGGGTCACGGTGCGGCCGTCGACGGTCTCGGTGAGGATGTTGCCGAGGGCGTCGACGGTACGGCTCAGCTCGCAGTCCGCGTTGGCGGCCCGGATGAGATGGCCGGCCACGTCGTAGGCGTAGGTGGTGACGGCGTCCTCGGACTCGGTGAACATCAGGCGGTCCAGCAGGTCGTACTGGTGCCGGACCGTGCGGCCCTGCGCGTCCGTACGGGAGACCGGCCGGGGCCCGGCGGTCCAGCCGAAGCTGACGGTGCGTCCGTGGAAGTCGGTCTCCGACGTCAGGCGCCCGGCGGCATCGTAGGTGTAGGTCCACTGCTGGCCCAGCGGATTGGTCACCGCCACCAGTTGGAGCTCGGCGTCCCAGGTGAAGGTGAAGCGGGAGCCCTCGGGGGTGCGGGCCGCGCAGACGCGGTCGAAGTCGTTGTACTCGAAGGTGCTGACCTGGCCGAGCTTGTCGGTGTGGCTGCGGTTGTTGCCCTCGCCGTCCCAGGTCCAGGACTCCACCGTGCCGTCGGGATCCTGACGGGAGGCCAGCTGTCCCTCCGCGGTCCAGGTGAAGCGGGTGACGCCGCCGAGCGCGTCGGTGACCGCGGTGGTCCGTCCGAACGCGTCCCGCTCGCAGGAGGTGCGCGAACCGTCGGGAGCGGTGACCTCGACGGGCAGCCCGGCCGGGTCGCACCGGAAGCGGGTGGTCCGGCCCAGGGCGTCGGTGATGGCGGCCAGGTTGCCCTGTTCGTCGTAGCCGTAGCGGGTGACCGAGCCGGTCGGATCGATCGCCGCCGTGCGGCGGTGGGCGCGGTCGTACTCCTGGCGCCAGACCGCTCCGCCGGGCAGCTCGATCTCGGTCGGGAGGCTCGTCATGCCGTGGTAGGCCAGCTGGATCCGCTCGCCGTCAGGGCGCGTGAGCGCCGTCACCTCGCCCAGACCGTCGTACTCGTAGCGGGTGGTCCGGTCCAGGGCGTCGGTGTGGGCGAGCACGCGGTGGTACTCGTCGTACTCGGTGCGGGTGGTGTGGCCCAGGGGGTTGACCTGGGCGACGACCTGCGCCCGGTGGTTGATGTGGTACTCGCTGGTGTGGCCGTGCGCGTTGGTCTCGTAGTTGATCCTGATGCCCGTGTCCGGATCGGGATCGCCGTAGCGGAAGTGGAACCGCTGCGAGCCCCGTGCGCCGCCTTCCTCGACCACCCGGCCGAGCTCGTCGTAGGTGTAGGTGTAGTGGCTGCCGTTGCGGTCGGTCCAGGAGGTGATCCGGCCGTGCGTGTCGTTGCTGAAGCGCAGGGCCTCGCCGGAGGGGTTGTACACGGCGGTGAGCCGGCCGTCGGTGTAGCCGTAGCGGACCAGCAGGGCGTGGTGTCCCTCGCCGCCGGCGTCCGCGAGCCGCACGGCGGTGATCCGGCCCCGGTCCACCGTCACCAGCAGGCGGTAGCCGGCATGGTGGGTGATGCTGACAGGGGTCCCTGACGTGTCGTACGCGAAGTCCACGCAACGGCCGGCGCGGTCCCGCAGCCTGGTCAACAGCGCGGTGCTGCTCGCCGGGCTCGGAGTGAACTCCCGTACCCGGCCGCTCGCGAGGTCGGTGAGGGTGTACCCGCCGTTCTCCTCGTCGACCTCGAGGTCCCACCGGGCACCGGCGCTGGCCTGCACCGGGCCCCCGCCCGGCACCGGGTGGGGGTAGACCTGTGCGACGCGGTCGGCACCGAGGTAGACCACGCCGTCCTCGTCACGCTCCAGGCGTTCGTCGAAGGTGCAGACCCAGCGCTCGCCCATCCAGCGGCCGGCCTGGTAGCCGGACTCGAAGGAGCGGGTGAAGAGCAGCGGCAGTGCGCCGGGCAGCGACACGTCCACGGCGTTCATGAACATCCGGCCGGTGGCCATGTCCACCGGCTCGCCGCCGGGGCAGATCGAGTCGTCCGTGCGGCCGGACTCGTCCGGGTTCCCCGCCTGCTTCTTGGCCGAGCCGCTGCCGTCCGACTTCGGCTTGTCCCCACCGGGGGGCGTCTCCTTGCCCCCCGACTTGCCCCCAGGCGAGGACTTGCCGTCGCCGCCCGGGCCGGAGTGGCCGGGATGCAAGCCCTTGTCCTTGCCCCCGTTCGTATGGAGCTTCTTGAGTTCGTCGGCGTGCTTGGCGTCGTTCTCGACGTGGTTCTTGACGACGCGTTCGAGGTTGTCGCCGGTCTGGTGGTAGAGCTTCTTGACGGCCTGTCCGGTGTCCTGCCCCAGGGACTTGCCGATGCGCTTGGCGCCGTCCTCGACGATCTTGGCGATCTCGCTCATTCGAAGCTCATCTCACTGACGCGGGCGGAGAGTTCGTCGGCGTGGCCGGCGACGTCCTCGGCGTGGCTGCGCATGGTGCTGGAAGCGGTGCGGACCACGTCGGGGTCGATGGAGAACGCGGTGCCGACACTGCCGCTGGAGGCCTCGCCGAGGGCGGCGGCGACCTCCTTGTACACCAGGCCGCTCACGGCCTTGGCGACGGTGTCCTCCAGCGGGGAGATGGCGGCCTCGACGACCTGGCCGACGATCTGGTCCTCCAGGTCCTTGACGAGCTTCTTCATGATGCCGCTGGCGGCGGCCTCGATGGCCGGCAGGGCGGCTTCGGACAGACCGAAGGTGAAGACGGCGGCGGCCTGGTCGGCGACGAAGGTGACGGCCAGGCCGACGAGCTCGCCGATGGCGGCGACCTTGAGGCCGGTGATGGCGGTGGCGGCCATGTCCAGCGCGGTGGCCACGGCGTGGCAGGCGGTGTGGAGTTCGGACATGTGGGTGTCCGACATCGTCGCCCAGGTGGAGATCATGGCTTCGTAGGAGGCGCCCTGGTAGCCCTCGGAGAGGTTCTTGAGGGTGGCGGTCGCGTCCTGGTGGGAGTTGTCCACCTTGTCGGCGAAGTCTCTGACATGGCCGGCGAGTTCGCGGACCTTGTCCTCGTCGATCTCCGGCCAGGTGATACCGATGAAGGAGAGCAACTGGACCACCGGGTGCGGCAGTTCCATCGACACGACGACCCCCGAAGCCTTATCTGTTCGCAGTCGGAACTAGATTAGCGGATCATATATGCCGACTTACCGGGACAGGCCGTGCACAGCCACAGGTCTACACCTTGGGGCAGATGTCCGGGGCGCCGGGAACCGAACGGCCGGCACGGACGGTTCTGGCCCCCGGCGAAGAGGAGCCGCCGGGGGCCAGAACACGTTCCGCAATGCAATGAGGCTGGTCGGATCGACATGATGTCGGTCCGACCAGCCTCATTCGGTCGATTGATCTCTGTGCGCGAGGGGGGAGTTGAACCCCCACGCCCTTTCGGGCACTGGAACCTGAATCCAGCGCGTCTGCCTATTCCGCCACCCGCGCAAGGTGTTGGACACATCGTAGCCGATCCCCCGGGGTGCTCCGGACCAGCGGGGGCGGCGGGCCGGCGGCGGGGGCGGCCGGGCTCGGACTCAGCGGCCGGGCGTGCGCAGGGCGAGGTAGAGATGCCTGCTCGGGCGCTGCCCGACTGTTACGGAGTCGGGCGGCTGCTGTTACCCGCACGACGGTGGACCGTCGGGCGAGCTGCCTACGGTCGGTGAGTCCGCAGCGGAACTCCGCGGCCCACCAGCCCGGGCCCGCCCCCGGCCCGGGCTGGTGCACATGCACATGTTCATATGTTGCAGACTTATGCACCGAACGTAGACGAAAGGCCCACTCCACCGTGAGGACATGGTTCAGCCGCGGCGCCCTGGGCAGAGGTGTGCTCCTGGCTGTCCTGGCCGCGGTGTCGGTCACCGGCTGCGCCGACGCCGGGGGCCTGCACGACGCCGGGTCGGCCCAGCCCGTCACCCCGCATCCGAGCCCGTCGCCGCTCTGGCCGGGCACGGTGGGAAGCGCGGCCGCCTCCCCGGCGCCGACCCCGGGATCGCCGCACCCGGTACCAGGGGTGACCGTGCCGGAGGGCGACCTGCGCAACGTCGACGCCCGCACGCTCCTGCTCGCCGACCAGACTCAGCCGCTCGAGAACTTCTGGCTGCACAGCATGAACGGCTGCCGGACCACGAGCCTCTGCCAGGTCGAGCCGGCGCAGTACCGTGACCTCACCGGCGACGGCCACCTCGACCTGATCACGGCGGTGCTGATGCCGATGGCGCGGACCGCCTTCCTCAACGTCTACACCGTGCAGGACGGTCAGGCCGTGCCGATCCTGTCCACCGAAGTGCAGCCTGGCTTCTCGGCCGAGACCATCGGCACGGACCTGGTCGTCCACCAGTTGGTGACCCCGCTCACCGAGCGCAGCACCACCTACCGCTGGGTCCCGCCGCGGCTGTCCCTGGTCTCCCAGCTGACCACGCCCGTCACGCCGCCGGGCGGCCCCACCTCGCCGCCGGCCGACACCACGGCTGATGCGCTGCCGGAGCAGTCGCCCGCCGCACCGGCACCGTCCGCCACCGCAGGGAGTACCGGATGAGCACGCCCCAGCCCGGCGCCGCGCCGGCCGCACCGCGGATCCTGCTGGTCGAGGACGACGAGGTGATCCGCGAGGCCACCCGGATGGCACTGGAACGCTACGGCTTCCCGGTCGACACCGCCGCCGACGGGCTGGAAGGCCTGGAGCGGTTCCGCGCCCAGCCGCCGGACCTGCTGCTGCTCGACGTGATGCTGCCGCTGCTCGACGGCGTCGGGCTCTGCCGGCGGATCCGCGAGGAGAGCCAGTTGCCGATCCTGATGATGTCGGCGCGCACCGAGCCGATCGACGTGATCTCGGGCCTGGAGGCCGGCGCCGACGACTACGTCGTCAAGCCCTTCGAGATCGCCGTCCTGGTCGCCCGGATCCGGACCGTGCTGCGCCGCACCGCCGTGGCCCCGGCACCGGGTGCGCCTGATCCTGCCCCCGCGCAGCGCGCCGCGGTCCGAGTGATCGACGACCTGGAGGTGGACACCGAGGCCATGGAGGTGCGGGTCGCCGGACACCAGGTGCCGCTCACCCCGACCGAGTTGCGGCTGCTGCTGGAGTTCACGGCGGCGCCGGGCATCGTGCTGGAGCGGCAGACCCTGCTGGAACGGGTCTGGGACTACTCCTGGAGCGCCGACAGCCGGGTGGTGGACGTCCACGTCCAGCGCCTGCGGGCCAAGATCGGCGCGGGTCGGATCGAGACCATCCGCGGCTTCGGCTACAAGCTGCGCCGGCAGCAGTGAGCCGGCGATGAATCTGCGACGGCAGATCGCCGCCACCGTGGCGCTGGTCTCGTTCCTGGTGGCGCTGACCGTGGGGCTGCTGGTCCACCAGGCGTCCGTGCGCCAGCACACCGAGCAGGCCAGGAAGTCAGCCGAGGCCGCGCTGAACCTGGTGGTCGGCACCTACGACGGCACCGGCGAGCTGCTGGGCTGGCACGCGCGACAGGACGACCCCCAACTGCCTGCGGCCCTGCGGCGCCTGGCCGAGCGCGGACACCAGGGGTCGATGCTCGGCGGTAGCCCCGAGGGCACCGCGATGTGGGCGGCGACGGGCACCGGCGGCCAGGTGATCTCGGTGCGGCTGGACTACACCGACGACGAACGCGCCATCGCCGAGCTGGACCGGACGATCCAGATATCCGCGGCCCTCTCGGTGGTCGTCACCGTGCTCGCGGGCGTGCTCGCCGCCGACCGGATCAGCAGCCGGCTGCGGACCGCCGCCCGCACCGCCCGCACCATCGCGGGCGGCGACCTGGACGCCCGGATCGGACCGCTGGGCCGGCCCCGGGACGAGGTCGCCGAACTGGCGGCCGCGGTCGACTCGATGTCCGCCGTGCTGCGCAGCAAGCTCGCCAACGAGCAGCGGTTCACCGCCGACGTGGCGCACGAGCTGCGCACCCCGCTGACCGGTCTGCTGACCGCCGCCGAACTGCTGCCTCCGGGGCGGCCGACCGAACTGGTGAAGAACCGGGTCGCCTTCCTGTGCGACCTGACCGAGGATCTGTTGGAGGTCTCCCGGCTGGACGCCCGGGCCGAGACCTGCGAACTCTCCGTCGTCGCGCTTGGCCCGGTGGTCAGCCGGATCGTCGCGGGGGTCGGCTCGCCGAGCGAGCTGGGCTCGGACGCGTCGCAGGTCGAGCTGCGGATCGAGGGCGACGCCGAGGTCACCACCGATCCGCGCCGACTGGACCGGATCGTCACCAACCTGATCGCCAACGCCCACCGGCACGGCACTCCCCCGGTCGTGGTGAGCGTGGCCGACGCCACCGTGACGGTGCGCGACCACGGCCCCGGCTACCCCGAGGACATCCTGCGCGAGGGCCCGCAGCGGTTCCGCACCGGCGCCCGCGAACGGGGCCACGGTCACGGGCTGGGTCTCACCATCGCCCAGGGCCACGCCCGGGCCACCGGGATCGCCCTGCAACTGCGCAACGACCCGGCCGGCGGCGCCGTCGCCGAACTGCGCATCCCCACCGACGCCACCGAGGCCACGGACACCGGACGCACGGGCACCATCGACACCTGGCGGGCCGGCTGACAGGGCATCCGGCAGCCGGGCCACCGTCGGCTCAGTGCGGCAGCGCGCTGCCCGAGCGGCCTTGACCGTCTTCGCGGCGGCACCGCCGCCGCCGCATCCGCTGGTCCCCGCCAGTACGGCGCCCGCCAGCAACGCGACCCCGATTCCGTGTCTGATCCGCTCCATGTCCCTGCCCCGTTCACGTCATTGTTCATTTCACTTCGCGCCCGCCCGATCGAAGAACTCCGAAAGCCATTTCCGCGGCGCTCGGCAAGTCGCCTGCGAGACCATCGCCGGCGCCTCAGCCCTGCCCGGGTTCGCCGACTCGCTCCGCCGGTTCCTCGGCGCGCCGCCCGCTCGCCAACCCGAGTGCGTCGGCGATCCGTTGCCGACTCGCCCCGCGGTCGACGGCCGCCTCGATGAGCCGCCGTTCCATGCCGTCGACGTGGCTGCGCGCCTCCGCCACCTGGGCCAGCGCCGCCAGCACCTCGTCCACCGGTACCCGCGCCGCCTCGGCGGCCCGCCGGGCGAAGTGGGGGTCGGTGGCGCGGTCGACGGCCGCCAATGCCGCCAGCGCGGACATTCGGCGGCCCTGCCCGTATCGGGCGGAAAGCAGTTCATCGGCGGCCCGCAGGGCAGAGACGCGGCTCTCGTCATCCATGGCCTCAGCATTCCACCGGAAATCCGGGGATTGTCCCGATGTGACGGAGCCGCCTGGTTGCTGTTACACGATCGCCGGGCCAATGCGACATGGGATTCCTACCGTTCGTGATGCCGGTTCCCGATCTTCCGTGGTGGCCGGCCGATGAGCGGAGGGTCTTCTGATGTCAGTTGTGCGGCCGAGCATGAATCCGGGCCCCGGCGTGAACCCGAGCATGAGCCCCGACGCGAGCCTGACCCTGCGGACGATCACCCGTGAGGAGCATCTCGCCTTCATCCGGAGCCTGCCGTCAGCGAGCCACCTGCAGGTGCCGTCCTGGGGCGAGGTGAAGTCGGAGTGGCGCAGCGAGTCGATCGGGTGGATCGATGCTTCGGGTGCGGTGGTCGGTGCCGGTCTGGTGCTCTACCGGCAGTTGCCCAAGCTCAAGCGCTACCTGGCCTATCTGCCGGAGGGGCCGACGATCGACTGGTGCGACCAGGATCTCGACCGGTGGCTGAGCCCGATGCTGGCGCATCTGAAGGCGCAGGGTGCGTTCTCGGTGAAGATGGGGCCGCCGGTGGTGATCCGCCGTTGGGAGTCCACCACCATCAAGGAGGCGATCGCCGGTGGTCAGGCCAAGCGGCTGCGGGACCTCGACCCCGACTGGTACGAGCCGCAGGCCTTCGAGCTGGCCGATCGGCTGCGCCGGGGCGGCTGGCTGCAGGGCGAGGACGGCGGGGCCGGTTTCGGTGACGTTCAGCCGCGCTACGTCTTCCAGGTGGCGCTGGCCGGCCGCTCGCTGGACGACATCCAGCGCGGCTTCAACCAGCTCTGGCGGCGCAACATCAAGAAGGCCGAGAAGAGCGGCGTCGAGGTGGTCCAGGGCGGCTACGAGGACCTGGCCGTCTTCCACCGCCTCTACGTGACCACCGCCGAGCGCGACCACTTCACCCCGCGCCCGCTGGGCTACTTCCAGCGGATGTGGCAGACGCTCAACTCCGAGGACCCCAACCGGATGCGGCTCTACCTCGCCTACCACGACGGCGAACCGCTGGCCGGGACCACGATGCTGACCGTGGGCGAGCACGTCTGGTACTCCTACGGCGCCTCGGCCGACCACAAGCGCGAGGTCAAGCCGTCCAACGCGATCCAGTGGCGGATGATGCGCGACGCGTACGCGCTGGGCGCGGGCGTCTACGACCTGCGCGGGATCAGCGACACCCTGGACAGGAACGACCACCTGTTCGGGCTGATCCAGTTCAAGCTCGGCACCGGCGGCCAGGCCGCCGAGTACCTCGGGGAGTGGGACTTCCCGCTCAACAAGCTGCTGCACAAGGCGCTCGACCTCTACATGTCGCGCCGCTGACTGCCACCCGTGAGTCCACGTCCGAACACTGAACGTCCGAACGTCATCGGAGGGACCGCATGACCCTGTCGCTGTACCTCGACACCGACCGCTGGCGCACTCATCAGCAGTCCGTCCAGGCCGAGTTCGCCAACCTGGTGCCGGTGGCCAAGGGCAACGGCTACGGTCTGGAAAACCGCCGGCTCGCCGCGGAGGCGGCCCGGCTCGGCACGAAGCTGCTGGCCGTCGGCACCCCGCACGAGGCCGCCGAGGCCGCCTGCTGGTACGGCGGCGAGCTGCTGGTGCTCACCCCGTACCGGATCGGCGAGGACGCGCCGCCGCTGCCCCGCGAGGTGATCCGCACGGTCGCGAACATCGAGGCGCTGTCGGCCCTGCCGAACGGGTCCAGAGTGGTGATCGAGTGCGCGACCAGCATGAAGCGACACGGCATCGCTCTCACCGAACTGCCCGTACTCCCCGGGGTGTTGAACGGTCTGCAGGTGAAGGGCTTCGCCCTGCACCTGCCGCTGGACCGGCCCGACAACTCGGACCCGGTCGAGGAGGCGGCGCACACCGTGGACGCGATCGCGGCAGCCCGACTGCCCATTGGCGAGATCTTCGTGAGCCACCTGAGCCCGGCCGACCTGGCCCGGCTCGCCGACCGCTGTCCGGACACCGTCTTCCACTCCCGGATCGGCACCCGGCTCTGGCTCGGCGACGTCGGGGCGCTGGGCGCCCGGGCCACCGTGCTCGACGTGACCCCATTGGCCAAGGGTGAGCGCTACGGCTACCGCCAGCACAAGGCACCCTCCGACGGCCACCTGCTGGTGGTCTCCGGCGGCACCGCCCACGGCATCGGCCTGGAGGCGCCCAAGTACGTGCACGGCCTGCTGCCTCGCGCCAAGGGCATCGCCCGCGCCGGCCTCGCCACGGTCAACCGCTCCCTCTCCCCCTACAGCTGGCAGGACCGCCAACTCTGGTTCGCCGAGCCGCCGCACATGCAGGTGAGCGTCCTCTTCCTCCCCCGCGACACCAAGCCCCCGGCGATCGGTGACGAACTCCCCCTGCACGTCCGGCACACCACCACGCGCTTCGACCGGGTGGTGGACCGTTGAGGACGACCCCCGCCTGACGACCGCTCGGACAATGTCACGCGCACTGCTCCAAGTCCCCCTTCAGCGGCGGCCAGGACCGCCCTAGTCTGCTGCAGCGCACCGGGCAACAGATCAACGTGGTTCCGGTAAGGGTGCGTTGCTCATTCGGGCCGCACGCCCGCCCGAGCCGCCCGAGAGCTGATCACCTACCAGGAGGGACCACGACATGCCCGCTCTTCCCGACCGCCGCGCGGTTCTGCGTGTGGGACTGGCGACCACGATCCCCGCGGCGGTCGCCGTGGGCGCGGCGACGCCGGCCGAGGCCCGGACGCCCGTGCTCCGGGACCAGGACGTGACCCGCTGGATGGCGGCCTACCTCAGGGCCTGGCAGACCAAGGACGCCGACGCCGTCGTCAAGCTCTTCACGCCCGACGCCCTCTACGAGTCCGTCCCGGGCGTCGCGGACCAGACGTTCCACGGCCGCAGCGAGATCCACCGGTACTGGACCGGCGTCACCGCGCCGCAGGCCGGGATGACCTGGCGCTACGGGACGCCGCTGGTCAGTGGTGACCGCGCGGACATCGAGATCTGGGTGACCATGCAGGTCCCGTCCGACACCGACGGAACCATGCAGTGGGTCACCCTGATCGAGACGAACGTCCTCAAGTTCACGACGCCCACGCTCTGTTCACGCAACATCGAGTACTCCCGGATCCTCACCGGGAAGATCGACCCGCCCGCCGGCTGGGGTCGCCGCTGAGCCGCCGGCCAGCCGCCGCCCCGGCCGGACCGCGGGCTGGGGCGGCGGCTGGCCGCTGCGTGGTGCGCGGGTCAGGGGTAGGAGACCACGGTGGAGGGGGTCGTGCCGGTGCCCGAGGTGGGCGAACCGACACCGTTGATCACGTGGTTGTACTGGCCGTCACCGCCCAGCGAGACCACCGAGAGATCGTGGAACTGCACGCCAGGGGTGTTCGGCGCCTCGAATCCGTGGTCCATCCGGATGGTGGGGTCGACGTTGAAGTAGCAGTAGCTGCCCAGCCCCCAGCCCTGGTGGCTGGTGACGTTGTCGTCCACCTTGTAGGCGGCGTAGCCGAGGGTGTTGCCGTTCTGGATGGCGGCCTGGTTCGGCGCGTCGTACGCGATCTCGTTCTGGAAGAAGATCGTCGTGCCACCCTGGCCCGACCACTCCACGTCGTACTTCTCGAAGTGCTCGACGAACAGGCCGGTCGCCTCCACGTTGTTACCGTGGACGGTGAGTCCGTAGTCGGCCGGGTTGACGGTCCAGCCGACGCCGGTGCCGTGGTCGGCCCGCCAGATCCAGGTGTGGTCGATGACGGTCTCGTTGCTGTTGATCTCCATGCCGGTGGTGGTCAGGCCCGCGCCCGCGCCGCCGACCCGGACGAAGACGTCCTGCACGGTGGTCGGGTCCGCCGTGTGGTCGGCCGAGGCGCCGGGCTGGCCGACCTGAAGCAGCACCGGGGAGTTGACGGTGCCGGCGTCGAAGAGCAGGCCGGCCAGCTTGACGCCGTCGACGTCGGAGACCGCCATCGCGGTCACGCCGTTGTCCGGGACGATCGTGGCGAACCCGAGCCCGAGCACCACGGTGTCCGGGCGGGTCACGTTGATCGTCTGGTCGACGTGGTAGACGCCGGGCGTGAAGAGCAGGTTGAGGCCCTGCGCGAGGGCGGCGTTGATGGTCTCGGCGGTGGCGCCGGGCTTGACCAGGTAGAACTGGCTGAGCGGCAGCGAGTTGCCGGGCGGGGTCCCGTTGGCCCAGTCGACGCCGCTGGCGTTGGTGCGCAGGGCCGGGACGAAGACCTGGTAGTTCCCCGAGCCGTCCAGGTAGAGGAAGGGCTTCTCGCGTGAGACCGGGGTGGTGGGCAGCGTGGTGTAGCTCGGGCTCGGGAAGCTCTGGGCGGGAGCGCCCTGGACACCCGAGAAGACCTGGTTCCAGACCCCGTTGGAGAAGCCGCCGATCGAGCTGTCCCGGGTGTACCACTGCTGCTGCGAGTAGTTGCCCACGCTCCCGGAGATCCGGCTGTCGGCGATGTAGCCGCCGCTGGCCCAACCGTAGCCGGTCGGCGAGAGGTTGAGTCCGCCGTGCACGTCCATCCGGCGGAACGGCGCGGCCTGCGCGACCGCCCAGCGGTCGGTGCCGCTGACCGGGTTCAGCGCCAGGTTCTCGGCGGAGCGCCAGAAGTTCTGAGTGGCGTTGCCGTTGTTCCAGCCGGCATCCACGGTGACGTCACCGTTGAAGGTGGTGTCGTCCGGGTTCAGGCCGAGACCCGCGATCGAGGTGTAGAAGCCGAGGTTGGCGTTGATGTTGCTGTAGGTCCCCGGCTTGAAGAGCAGCGCGTACCGGCCGGTGCCGAACTGCGCCGACTGCTGCTGCTGGAAGACGCTGTCCAGGGTGGCCTGGATGTTGGGCGTGCTCGGGTCGAAGACCAGCACGTTCGGACCGAGGTCGCCGCCGCCAGCGATCGGTGGCACGCCGCCGGTCGTGTGGATCCCGAACTCCCAGAGCGAGTAGCCGTACTGGGTGCCGCGCTGGGTGCCGTACAGCCGCACGTACCGCCCCGAGCCGGTGACGTTGAGCGTCTCCGTGCCACCGGGGCCGCTGGTGGTGGAGTAGATCGTGGTCCAGTTCACGGCGTCGGCGGAGGTCTGGATCTGGTACGCCTTCCCGTACGCCGTCTCCCAGTTGAGCACGACCTGGCAGATCTGCTGGGTGCTGCCGAGGTCGAGCTGGAGCCACTGCGGGTCGCTGAACGCGCTGGACCAGCGGGTGTTGAGGTTGCCGTCGACCGCCGCCGAGGCCGGGGTGCCGGAGTTCTCGGTGGAGGAGGCCGTGGCGGGCACGCCCTGGGCGGCATCGGTGGTGCCGCAGGCGGGCGGCGCGGTGGTGGCGGACGCGCTGTGGGAGCGCGGGGCGGTGGTGCCGGCGCGCGCGACGGCGGGTGGGGCGGCCAGCGCCAGGACGGCGACCAGCACCGCGGCGACCAGCGCGGCGGCACCGCGCCGCTCGCGGGCCGCGGCGCGGCGTGTCGGGGTTGAGCTCACGGGCTTCTCCTGCGGGTGGGTGAGGTGCGGAGGGCCTTGCGGGAGCGCGGGAGCGTGGAAGCGAGGTTGCCGGTGCGCGGGCACGCCGAAGGGGAAGGCGGTGGTTCGGCCTGGACGGCCACGCAGGGGAGGAGACGGCGCCTTCGCCCCGAAGCTCGGGGGAGCGCTCTCGCAGCGAGTCTCGGGGCGGTTCTTTCCCGGTGTCAAGACCCTCGACGCAGCTTGCCGCCCGGATCGGCAACCCGGCGCCGCCCGCTTCCCGACCGACGCACGGCTGCCCGCCGGGACGCCCCGTTGCAGGTCAACGGGGCGCCGGGACGGACTCCACGCCCGTCGGCACGACCCCTCCGGACTCGAGAAAGCGGGCGAGCGGCAGGGTGGCCGCGCCGAGCGTCACCGCGTCCGGGCCGAGCAGTCCGAGGTCGATGGAGGTCTGCGCCCGGGGAAAGCTGAGCGCGTAGGCGGTCGCCGCCTCCCGCACGGCCGGCAGCAGCCGGGGCCCGAGGAGCAGGCCGGCCCAGCCACCGATGATGACCCGCTCGGGGTTGAACAGGTTGATCAGGTCGGCGATCGCCGCACCGAGGTACTCGGCGGCCTCGCCGAGCAGTTCGGCGGCGGCCGGGTCCTGGTCGGCGGCCGCGAGCAGCGCGGCGAGCCCGGCCTTCTCGTCCGCGCTGGAGACGCTGGAGACGGTGCTTCCGGACGCGCCGGAGACCGAGCCGGAGACCGCGTCCGACGCCGCCCGTCCCCACCGCTCGACCAGCGCCTCGGCGCCGATGTACGCCTCCAGGCAGCCACGCGCGCCGCACCGGCACAGACGTCCGCCGACGTGCACCTTGGTGTGCCCCCACTCGCCCGCGCTGCTGGTCGCCCCGCGGAACGGCACCCCGTTGGCGATCACGCAGGCGCCGACCCCGGAGCCGAACAGCGCCACCACCGCGTGGCTGGCCCCACGCCCGGCACCGAACCACATCTCGGCCTGGCCCAGGGTCTTGGCCCCGTTGTCGACGTGCAGCGGCAGGTCGGTGCCGGTCCGCAGCAGGCGGCCCAGCGGGACGGCGTCCCACCCCACGGTCGGGCCGTGCACCACGATGCCCTGGCAGTCCCCGGCGGGCTCGCGCTGCTCGACGATGCCGGGCACGCCGATCCCGACTCCGAGCACGTCCGCCTGGTCGGTCCCGGTCTGCGCGAGCACCCGCGCCAGCCCGCTGAGGATCAACCGCACCACGTGGTCGACGTCGTGCCCGTGGTCGGAGAGCGGCTGGTCGACGGCGGCGAGCTCGGTGCGGGCGAGGTCGAAGAGCGCGACCCGCACCTGCGTCTCCCCCACGTCCACGCCGACCAAGTAGCCGAAGTCGGGCCTGACTCGGAGCATGATGCGGGGCCGGCCGCCGTCGGACTCGACGGTGCCGGCCTCCTCCACCAGCCCGTCGGCGATCAGCTCGCCGATCACGTTGCTGATCGATCCGGCACTGAGGCCGGTGGCGTGACCCAATTGTTGCCTGCTGGTCGGCCCGTCGAAGTACAGCCGCCGCAGCAGCGTCGACCTGCTGCTCCGGCGCAGGTCACGAACGGTCTGAATGCCTCGCTTCGGCATGGTCTTCCTCGATCGGTCGGAGATCTGACATTCGGTCGGCGATCTGACATGGCGCCAGGTCTTGACGCGCTCTTTTCTCAGACGTTAAATCACGCCCTGAAGTTAGTGCTTGAGATGCTAACTCCACCCGACCTGACGCACCAGCACATCCCTGAGAGGGGACCGGTCATGCGCCTCACCCGGATCGCCGTCGGCACCGCCCTGGCCAGCACACTCGCCCTCACCGGCACCGCCTGCGGCGGCGGGTCGAGCAGCACGGGTGCGAGCAACTCCAGCCCGAAGACCCTGACTTACTGGGCCTCCAACCAGGGTGCCAGCCTGGACATCGACAAGCAGGTGCTGACCCCGGAGTTGAAGAAGTTCGAGCAACAGACCGGCATCAAGGTCAACCTCGAGGTCGTGCCGTGGTCCGATCTGCTCAACCGGATCCTCGCCGCCACCGCCTCGGGCCAGGGCCCCGACGTGCTCAACATCGGCAACACCTGGTCCGCCTCGCTGCAGGCCACCGGCGCGCTGCTGCCCTTCGACAGCGCCACCTTCGCCAAGATCGGCGGCGCGGACCGGTTCATGCCGGCCACCATCGCCTCGGCCGGCGCGGCGGGCCAGAGCCCGGCCGCCGTGCCGCTCTACTCCATGGCCTACGGCCTGTACTACGACAAGAAGCTCTTCCAGGCCGCCGGGATCGCCAACCCGCCCACCACCTGGGACGAACTTGTCGCCGACGGAAAGAAGTTGACCACCGGCTCGCAGTACGGCCTGGCCATCGAGGGCGGCAACGTCTCGGAGAACGTGCACAACGTGTTCACGCTGGGCCAGCAGCACGGAACCGGCTTCTTCGACGCCGCCGGCAAGCCGCAGTTCGACAGCCCGGCGGCGGTCGCCGCGGTCAAGCAGTACGTCGACTTCATCGCCGCCGACAAGATCGCCGCGCCCGGCGACGCCGAGTACGCCGCCAACCAGTCCGTCACCGACTTCGCCACCGGCAAGGCCGCCATGCTGATGTGGCAGGCGGCCGGCGCCAACCTCAAGTCCCACGGCATGAACCCCGACGACTTCGGGGTGGTCCCGGTGCCGGTCCCGCCCGGCGCCACCGGCGCCATGGCGACGAGTTCGATGGTGGCGGGCATCAACCTGGCGGTCTTCAAGAACACCAAGAACCTGGACGGCGCACTGAACTTCGTCAAATTCATGACGAGCACCGACGAGTCCACCCTGCTCAACAAGGCCTACGGCTCGATCCCACCGGTCAAGGACGCACAGAGCGACCCGGCCTTCGGCACGCCCGAGCTCAAGACCATCGCCGGCGTGCTCGCGAACAGCGCGGCACCGCTGCCGCAAGTCGCCAATGAGAGCCAGTTCGAGACCCTGGTCGGCACCGCCGTCAAGAACCTGCTCGCCGCGGCCGCCGCGGGCCAGCCGATCACCGACGACACCGTCAAGGCCGAACTCACCAAGGCCCAGCAGCAGATGCCGGCCTCCTGACCGTGCGACAGCCCCTGCGCCGACCGCGCCTTCCCCGAACGGCCCTGCCCTATCTGCTGCTCGTGCCCGCGCTCCTGCTGGAGCTGCTGATCCACCTGGTCCCGATGGTGGTCGGCGTCGTGATGAGCTTCAGACAGCTCACCCAGTTCTTCATCCGCGACTGGTCCACCGCGCCCTGGCGCGGCCTGGGCAACTACCGTACGGCGGTGGACTTCAGCGCTCCGGTCGGGCGCTCGCTGCTCAACTCGTTCTGGACCACCTGCCAGTTCACCGTGCTGTCGGTCGGCCTCTCCTGGCTGCTGGGCACGGCGGCGGCGATCTATCTCCAGGAGAACTTCCGCGGCCGGGGACTGCTGCGCACGATCTTCCTCATCCCCTACGCGCTGCCGGTCTACGCCGCCGTCATCACCTGGTCGTTCATGTTCCAGCACGACACCGGCCTGATCAACCACGTGCTGCACGACCAGCTCCACCTCACCTCCGGCAAGCCGTTCTGGCTGATCGGCGACAACAGCTTCACCGCGCTGGTCACCGTCTCCGTCTGGAAGACCTGGCCGTTCGCCTTCCTGACGCTGATGGCCGGTCTGCAGAACATCCCCCGCGAACTCTACGAGGCCGCCTCGATGGACGGCGCGGGCGCCTGGCAGCAGGTCCGCCGGATCACCCTGCCCTCGCTGCGCCCGGTCAACCAGGTGCTCGTCCTGGTGCTGTTCCTGTGGACCTTCAACGACTTCAACACCCCCTACGTGCTGTTCGGCCGATCCGCCCCGCAGGCGGCCGACCTCATCTCCATCCACATCTACCAATCCTCCTTCGTCACCTGGAACTTCGGCACCGGCTCGGCGATGTCGGTGCTTCTGCTGCTGTTCCTGCTGCTGGTGACAGGGGCCTATCTGCTGGTCACCTCACGCCGCAGGAGCGCCGATGCCTGACTCGTTCCGGCGCCGGCGGCCCGCCTCCCCGACCGCGCCGTCCGCCTCCTTCCGGTGGAGCCGGCGGATCTTCCTGACGCTGCTGTCGCTCTTCACGCTCACCCCGGTGTTCGTGATGATCAGCTCCTCGCTGAAACCGCTGCAGGACGTCCAGGGACCGTTCCGGTGGATTCCGACCACCATCACGCTGCGGCCCTACCTCGACATCTGGTCGACCGTGCCGCTCTGGCACTACTTCGTCAACTCGGTGATCGTCTCGGTCAGCGCCACCGCGGCCTCCGTGGTGATCGCGATCCTCGCCGCCTACGCGGTCAGCCGCTACCGCTTCCCGGGCCGCAGGCTCTTCACCGTCACGGTGCTGTCCACCCAGATGTTCCCGGGCATCCTCTTCCTGTTGCCGCTCTTCCTGCTCTTCGTCAACATCGGCAACTCCACCGGCATCGCGCTGCTGGGCAGCCGCGGCGGCCTGATCCTCACCTACCTCACCTTCTCGCTCCCGTTCGCCATCTGGATGCTGGTCGGGTACTTCGACTCCATCCCGCGCGATCTCGACGAGGCGGCCGCGGTGGACGGCTGCGGACCGGTTCGCACCCTGCTGCGGATCCTGCTGCCCGCCGCGGTGCCCGGCATCATCGCCGTCAGCGTCTACGCCTTCATGACCGCCTGGGGCGAGGTGCTCTTCGCCTCCGTCATGACCGACGACACGACGCGCACGCTCGCCGTCGGTCTGCAGGGCTACGCCACCCAGACCGACGTCTACTGGAACCAGGTCATGGCGGCCTCGCTCGTGGTCAGCGTGCCGGTGGTGGTCGGCTTCCTGCTTCTGCAGCGCTACCTGGTCGCCGGACTCACCGCGGGCGCCGTCAAATGACCGGCCCCGCCCGCGACTCCGGCAGTCCCCTCGCCCCTTCCGTCGAAAGGCCGCCCGCCGTGAACGACCTCACCGCCCTGCCCCACGACTTCCTCTGGGGCGCCGCGACCGCGGCCTATCAGATCGAGGGCGCCGTGGCCGAGGACGGCCGCGCCCCCTCGATCTGGGACACCTTCTCCCACACCCCCGGCAAGGTGGCCGCCGGCGACACCGGCGACACCGCCTGCGACCACTACCACCGCTGGCCCGAGGACCTGCGCCTGGCCGGCCAACTGGGCCTGGCGGCCTACCGGTTCTCGATCGCCTGGCCCCGGGTGGTGCCGCAGGCCGACGGCCGGGTCAACCAGGCCGGCCTGGCCTTCTACGACCGGCTCACCGACGCGCTGCTGGAAGCCGGCCTCACCCCCTTCCCCACCCTGTACCACTGGGACCTGCCGCAGGCCCAGCAGGACCGCGGCGGCTGGCCCGAGCGGGCCACCGCCGAACGGTTCGCCGAGTACGCGGCCGTGGTGGCCGAGCGCCTGGGCGACCGGATCACCGACTGGGCCACCCTGAACGAGCCGCTCTGCTCGGCCTGGATCGGCCACCTGGACGGTGCGATGGCCCCCGGCCTGCGGGACCTCACCGCCGCGGTCCGCGCCTCGTACCACCTGCACCTGGGACACGGACTGGCCGTCCAGGCGCTGCGCGCCGCGGTCCCCGGCGCCCGGATCGGCATCGTCAACAACCTGAGCCCGATCCTGCCCGCGAGCGACAGCGCGGCCGACCGCGCCGCCGCCCGGCGCGCCGACGGGCACGTCAACCGCTGGTGGCTGGACCCGATCCACGGCCGCGGCTACCCGAAGGACATGGTCGACCTCTACGGCGTCGACCTGCCGATCCGCCCCGGCGACCTGGAGCTGATCGCCGCCCCCCTGGACTGGCTCGGCCTCAACTACTACTTCCGCCAGCACGTGACCGCCGACCCGTCCGGCCCCGCGCCGTACACCCGCCAGGTCCCCGGCCCCAACCCCGAACGCACCGCGATGGGTTGGGAGGTCCACGCCCCCGGCCTCGAAGAGCTGCTGCTGCGCCTGACCGAGGAGTACGGCGCCCGGCGCATCTACGTCACCGAGAACGGCTCCGCCTACCCCGACAGCGTGACGGCGGACGGCAGCATCCACGATGCGCAGCGGGCGCGCTATCTGGAGCAGCACCTGGCCGCCTGCGCCAGCGCGGTCGCCAAGGGCGCCCCGCTCGCGGGCTACTTCGCCTGGTCGCTGCTGGACAACTTCGAGTGGGCGTACGGCTATGAGAAGCGCTTCGGCCTGGTCCACGTCGACTACGCCACCCAGCGCCGCACGATCAAGGCCAGCGGCCACCGCTACGCGGAGCTGATCGCCGAGCACCGCAACCGCTGACCGGCGGCACCGGCACCGGCCCGCCCGGATCGGGCGGGCCGGGCGGGCCGGACGGGTCGGGCGGGTCAGCCCACCGGCGTTACTGCCAGGCGTCGTTGACCGGCGCGGCGTACCGGTCGTTGTTGGTCAGCGGGGCCAGACCGAGCGCGTCGTCGATGGTGCGCAGCAGGCCGTACTGGTCGACCCGGCCGCTGCTCTGGTAGCCGGGCTTGACGCTGTTCTGCGAGCCGAGCAGCAACGTGGGCACCCGGTTGGGGTAGCCGGGGCCGAACGACTTCACCGCTCCCTCGTCCCAGGTGATGACCAGCAGGGACCGCTGGGTGGTCCAGGCGGGCGAGTTGAGGATGCCCGGCAGGGTCTGGCTCAGCCAGGTGTCCCCCGCCGTGATGCCGCAGGCCTCCATGTCGTCGCAGTCGTCGGCGGCGAACCAGGAGAAGGCCGGCGTCGTCGCCGCGGACCGCAGGTCGGTGGGCAGTTGGGTGAGCGGCTGCATGTGGGCCTGGCAGTAGGCGGCGTCGCTCTTCATGTCCCCGAAGTAGTAGAACGGCGCGTCGTCCGGGGCGTAGTAACCGTGGCTACTGGCATCGCAGTTGCCGTTGGCGCCCTGCAGGTACTCCTTCCAGGTCTTGCCGGCCTGCTCGACCCGGTTGCCCAGGTGCGGGGCGTTGATGGTGGTGGTGGAGACGCTGTTGCCGGTCAGGCCGTACAGACCGCCGGCCGCGAGGGCCACGTAGTTGGGGTCGCTGGGGTGGGTGGTGGCGTACGACTGGGTCAGTGAAGTCGCGCTGGGCAGCAGGCCGTTGAGGTACGGCGCCTGCGCGGTGTTGCCGATGATGTTCGCGTAGTCCTGGTTCTCCATGTAGACCAGGAAGACGTGGTCGTAGCCGGGTACGGCGGAGGCCGGAACGGTCAGCACGGGGGTCGCGACCGGGGCCGAGAGGGTCAGCGAGAGGTCGTCGGCGTAGCCGTCGGTGGTGTTGCCGGCGGTCCAGGTGAAGGCCAGGTCGAGCTTGATCGAGCGGGTGCCGGCCGGCAGCGTGCCGGTCGCGGTGCGCTGGAGGAACTCGGTGGTGTTGTTGCGGTCCGTGTTGCTGACCGGGCCGAGCTGGGCGCTGCCCAGGGCGGTGCCGGCGGCGTTCCGGAAGGTCGCGGTCAGGCCGACCCGGTCGTTCTGCGAGGCGTACCCGCCCAGCCAGCCCGAGAGGTCGTAGCCGACACCGCCGCCGTCGATGGCGCTCGCGGCCGACGACACGTCAGCGGTCTGCGACAGACCGGAGTTGCCGGTCGCGCCACCCGCGAAGAAGCCGGTGCCGCGGCTCGGGGAGCCCGGGGTGTTCGCGTCGGGGAAGCCGCCCGCGGCGCCGTAGCAGACGACGTTCGGCTCGCCACCGGTGATCGTCCAGCCCGGGACGGTCATGCCGTCCAGTCCGTTGGGCGAGCAGATGGCGGCCGACTCGCCGCCGGCGTCGACGATCAGGTTGCCACTGGTGCTCCCACTCGGGGCGGGCACCGTCCACCGCTGGTTGGCCTGGGCGCTGCCACAGGTCCACAGGTCGATCCGGGTGCCGTCGGTGGAGCTGCCGCCGAACACGTCCAGGCAGAGACCGGAGACCGGGTTGACCAGCGTGCCGTTGCCGCCGGTCCACTGCTGGCGGGCCTGCCCGTCGCAGGTGTACAGGTCGGCGTAGGTGCCGGCGGCGGTGCCGCCCCCGCCGGCGTCGAGGCACTTGCCCAGGGTGCGGATGGTCCCGTCGCCGGGCAGCGTCCAGTTCTGGTTGGCGCCGCCGTCGCAGTGCCACAGGATGATCTGGTTGCCGTCAGCGGTGCCGGCGCCCGAGTCGTCCAGGCACTTGCCGGCGAGCCCGGTGACGGTGCCGCTGGCGGTGCCCGCCGCGCCGGCGGAGGCCGGAGCCGCCGTCAGGCCGCTGAGCAGGGCGATCAGACAGGAGAGCACGGCGGCGAGCGCGCTGGTGCGCGAGCGCCACCGCCTCGGGCGGGGGTGCGACATGGCGGGAAGGCCTCTCGACGGCTGGGCGGGGGTGGTGGTGCCCTGACCGCTCGGATGCGATATCACCTCCGAGCTCGGGACAGGGTGGCGTCGCAAGGAGGCTTCGAGAGAGCCGGGAGAGGTACGGCACGTGACGTCTTGGCGTGCATGACAAGAGATCTGGCCGACAAGTGGAGTCCGTGAGAGGAGAAGTGACGTTGAGTCAGTGCGCTGCCCCGGCAGAATCTGTGTCGGTCCTGTGTGATCCCATAGCTCTTGCTCGCTCCTGAGCATTCGTCACCTTTCTGTTTCGAACGGGAGCCCCATGCCTCACAAGAGCACCTCACGAGCCGCGGCGATCGCGATGGCGGTCGGGATCGCCGGCGCGGTCTGCCTGCCCGCCACCTCAGCCCAGGCCCAGGCTCAAGCCTCGTCCAGCACTGTGACCCTGCCGCTCGCGCACTACTCGCACATCCTGATCGACTCCGCTCATCGGCACTTATTCATCAGTGGTGGCACCGGCAGCACCAGCATCCTGGTCACCGACTACAGCGGGCGGACCGTCACGACCGTGGACAACGAGCCCGGTGCCACCGGGCTGGCGCTCTCCTCGGACGGCCGCACGGTCTACGCCGCGCTGGCGGACGGTGACGCCGTCTCAGCGATCAGCACCCGCACGCTCACCGAGCGCGCCCGCTACGCCACCGGTGCCGGCACCGACCCGATGTACGTGGCCTACACCGGCGGCGAGATCTGGTTCGGCTACGGCGTCGCCGCCCACGGCGGGATCGGCTCGATCGATCCGAGCAGCGGCCCGGCAGCCGTCACCCTCGCCGCGGCCCCGGGCTCCTGGTACGCGGCTCCGCTGCTCGCTGCCGGCCCGAACGGTGAGCTGGTCGCCGGCGAGCCCGGCCAGAGCCCTGACCAGCTGGCCAGCTACGACGTCTCCAGCGGCACCGCGAGCGTGCTCGCCGCGCAGCGGTTCGTGCAGACCGGCGGCAACCTGGCCAACCTGCAGCTCACCCCCGACGGCTCCGAGGTGGTGACGGCCAGCGGATACCCCTACTACCAACAGGTGTTCAAGGTCTCCGACCTGACCCCGGCCGGGCAGTACAACAGCACCAACTACCCCGACGCGGTCTCGGTCGCCGCGGACGGCACGGTGCTGGCCGGGGTCGACAACCCCTCCGCGAACTCCATCTACGTCTTCGCCCCGGGCAACCCCACCCCGCTCAAGGCGTTCAGCCTCTCGGGCCCCCCGGCCCCTGCGGGTCTGGCCGTCACCCCGGACGGCACCGAGCTGTTCGCGATCAGCGGCGACGCCTCGGGCCACCCGGTGCTCAACATCCTGCCGAATCCCGAGCAGGTCACCTCCGGCCTCTCCCTCACCGGGCCGACCAGCGCGGCTCCCGAGTCGGAGGTCACGCTGACCGGCACCCTGGCCGGCAGCGCCCCGTACGCGGCGGGCCAGAGCGTGCACGTGTCCCGGGTCGACGCCGACGACCCGGACGGCGTCAGCCTGCCCAACGTGACCACGGCCACCGACGGCTCGTTCAGCGTCACCGACACCCCGTGTGCCACCGGCTCCGTCAGCTACCAGGTCTCGTACGACGGTGACGCCCACCTGGCGGCCGCCCAGGCGAGCGCCACCGTCTCGGTCGGCAGGTAGCCGGCACTACACGAACGTCACGGCCTGTCCGACCCGGTGGGGTCGGACAGGCCGTGACGTCCACCGCGTCAGTGCGGCATCAGGACCGGTCCTGCCGGCTGAGATGCGTTGGTCTCCTCGAACTCGTTGCCGACCGGACGCCGCGCGCCGTACAGGCGCAGCCCCACGACGACGAGAACGGCGATGGCCAGAGGCGGGTAGATCGAGCCGGGTAGTTGCCAGTACCAGGCGACGCCGCGTCCCCATCGGTGGGGCGATAGCCACATGGCGTGGCAGAGGAACACCGCCAGCGTGATGCCGAGCAGCACCCGCCGCCCTGTGGTCCTGGCCTCCACGGCCAGCAGCGCGATGAGAGGGATGCACCAGACCCAGTGGTGGGTCCAACTGATCGGCGAGATCAGCAGCGCGGTGAACGCGGTGCAGACGGCGCCCCAGGCGTCGGCCCGGCGCAGTCGCCGTGCGGAGCGCCCGGCCAGGACGGCCACCGCGAGGCCGAGCGTCCCGACGACAACGCAGGCGGCGAGGCCGACCAGGCCCGGGTCGTTGACGTCGAGGAGTCGGCAGACGGCGCCCCGCAGGGACTGGTTGTCCATGAGGACCGTGACGCCTACCCGGCTCGGGTCCCAGAGGTACGTGGTCCAGAAGCCGTAGGAGGCGTCGGGCAGCAGGAGCCAGCCGATCAGGCCGGCCGCCAGGAATGTGCCTCCTGAGACCAGAGCGGCTCTGATCCGGCCGGTGAGGAGCAGGTACACGGCGAACAGGCCCGGGGTTATCTTGATGGCGGTGGCCAGACCGATGCCCACGCCCTTGAACCGGCTCCGGTCCGGCAGGGTCAGGTCCCACAGGACCAGGCAGAGGATGCCGAGGTTGATCTGGCCGTACTGGAAGGTGGTGTACACCGGCTCCAGCCAGACGCCCAGGCCCGTCGCGAGAAGGACGGCGGCTGAACGGTGACGTGCGTGAGGCCACCCGATCAGGCGCAGGGAAAGGTGGACGGCCAGGGCGAGCAGCGCGAGGCTGAGGAGCACCACCAGAACCCGCAACGTGCTCACGTCGAACCAGGTGCTCGGCACGAAGAGCATCGCGGCGAACGGCGGGTAGGTGGCCGGCAGGTCCCACACCCGCATCGCGTACAGGTCCGCGCCATGGACGACCGCGGCGCCCTCACCTCGGTAGACCAGCATGTCGACCATGGTCGAGCCGTGGAAGTGACGCACGACGGCGAACACCACCAGCGACACCGCTGCCACGCAAGCCGCAGCCGCGGTCCAAGGTGTCGATCCTGCGGGGCCGGAGGTATCGACGCGCTCATCGATACCCGCCTGCCGTGCCCACCGTTTCAGATCGAACTCGCGCACCGCGATGCCACCCCCGTTGAGACAGACCAGATCGTTTCCCTGAGGCTCCCCCGGGATACGGAGGACGTTGACGGAGGTTCAGATGGTTCTCATACGAGGAACTCTGGGCGGGGGCTGGCCTGTGTGACGGGCTCGGCAACGGCAGCGCACGCGCCCCCGGCGCGGGCAGATCACGCCCGGTGGTAAGGCTTGCCGACGAAGCGCATCGCACGGGAGCTCGAGGCGAAGCCGAGCGAGGCGTACAGCGGCACGGCGGAGTCGCTGGCGTTGAGGGTGAGCAGGGTGCAGCCCCGGGCGGTCAGCCACTCGACCAGCGCGCAAGTGACGGCCCGGCCGTAGCCGCGCCGGCGGAACGGCTGCTCGGTGACGACGGTCTGCACCTGCCCGAAGACCCCGGCGTGGTCGGGGCCCGGTAGGCCCTGGTGGACGACACCGATCGCGCAGGCCGCGAGACCGCCGGCCGGGTCGTCGATCACGAACGCGGCGACCCGGTCACTACCCAGTTGTTCGCGTAGGTGGTCCGCGAGCCGGTCGCGCCATGGCCCGGTGGCATCGACTCCCACCATCTCGGCGTGGATGCGGGCGAGTTCGGCAGCGTCGGCCGGGGACGCCGGGCGCACGTTCAGGTGGTCACCTCCGCGAGGCGGTCGGCGAGTTCGCCGGCGGTGGGGCGCTCGGGGGCGGGTGCGGTGAGAACGTCGGCGAGTACCGTCTGCAGGTGCGGCCACGGCCGCGCCGCGGTCAGCGGGATGCCGGCGGCGATCGCCCTCCGCAGGTCGGCCGGGCTGGTGTCCTTCAGAGCGAGGCCGGTGGCGGCGTAGTCCAGCGGCCAGCGGCCGGTGGTGCAGGTCCAGAGCAACCCGGCGAGCGCGTAGACATCCGCCGCCGGTGGGGGCTTCACGGGTTGTGGGCCGAGGCTGATCCAGGTGGCGAGTTCCGGCGCGACCAGGTGCGTGATGCCGCCGTTGAACTCCCGCCACGGGTCGGTTCCCTCGCGCCACGACCAGGCGAAGTCGATCAACTTCACGCCGGTGGCGTTGTGGATGCCATGGGACGGTTGCAGGTCGCCATGAACCCAGCCGGCAGCATGGAAGTCGCCGACCGCCCGGCACAGCGCCACCGCCCCGGCGAGCGCGGTCGTGCGGGCGCCGGAACCGTCGCGCACCGGCTGGAACAGCTCCCAGGTGGACGGGCCGTCCAGCCATGGCGTGACGTACCAGACGTGGGGGCCGGAGCGGCCGGCGGTCACGGTGTAGTCCGGCAAGGTGTCGAGTACAGCGGCTTCCCGCGCGGTGATCTCCGCGCCTTCGCCGTCGGCGCCGTACCCGAGCTTGATCGCGACCGTGCCCAGCGGTCCGGTCGCCTGCCACACGGCCGAGCCTCGCCGGTCGGTGATCTCTCTCAACTCGACTGACCCGCAGATGTTCTGCGCGGCCGTCACCGCCTCGGGGGGACAGGGAGCGAAGTCGCCCATGCCCGTACCGCCTTCCAATCGCAGGGGATGTGCTCGAACACGTCTCGACCATCGTCGTCGGCTACGGCCACCGCCCGCGCGAGCTCGGGTGTGTCCATCAGGAACTGCGGATCGCGTGGCCGCACGGCGGCGCGCACCGGCAGGAACGAGCACGGCGGCGGTGGGATGCTTCGGCCGAACTTGTCGCACTCCCGGGCGCCCTGGGTGAACTTGCCGAACATCACGCCCACCGGCCCGTAGAGGTGTTTCAACGCCCAGTGCGGCCAGGACAGCAGTTCACCGTGGTCGGTGTCCAGAGCGGCGCCGGTGATGACGATGTTCTCGCAGACGAACGCGCCGTGCGGTCGACTCATCAGCGGCCGGATCCACTCGGCTGCCTGAACGGCGGCGTGGAACAACTCGGCTTCGACCTCGTACCGGTGGGCGCCGGGCGCGATCTCGTACACCGTCCAGCCGGTCAGCCCGCGCTGGGCGGACGGTGCGAGGAACGAGCAGTGCCCGAACAGTGCGGCGGTGTAGCCGGTGACGTCCACAGCGGTCGGACTCGGCGACCGGGACTCGACGAGGCGGAGCGCCCCGGCGGTTGGCCGGGACGCTCCGTCGGCGTGGATGGTGGCCAACAGGTCACCGGGCGGTCTTGGCCGGGGTGTTGCCGTCGCCGTCGCCGGGGGCCGGCGAGCACTTCCATTCGGCGACCACGCGGCCGGTCTCCCGGTAGGCGGTGAGCGCAGCGGTGTCGACAGCGCCATTGCCGTCGGTGAACCAGATCGCCGGGAGCGGGCCGTACGCCTCCTCGTACGCAGTCACCCAAGCGACGAACCCACGCCCGGACGTCTCGGCGTGGACGATCTCGCGGCCGGCGTGCCTCTCGGTGAACGCGGTGTGCGCCTGGCTGTCCTCGGCGAGCTGGTGCCACACGGCGTCGATCGCCGCGCTGAACATCTCCGGCGCGCTCTGGCCGGTGTCGAAGCGGTGCGCGGTGATGGCGAAGAACTTCCCGAGCTCGACCAGCTCGACGCTGCGCGTGGTGGTGGTGCTCATGTACTCCTCCTACAGGTTGGGGCCGCCGTCTGGCAGCTGCACTCAGTGAACGCTCAGTGACGCAACAGGAGTACCGTTGGACATCGGGAACCTTGTTCAAAGCGTTCAAGATCCATTGCAGGAGCGCACCTTGACGGATTGTCGGACCGGGGATGACCAAGACCTCACGCTGGGCGTCGTGGTGTTGACGATGGGAGACCGCTCCGTAGAGTTGCGTGCTCTCCTGGAGTCGGTGGCGGCACAGGAGGGCGATCCTGCGAAGGTCGTGGTGCTGGGCCAGGGTGTGCAACTCCCCGAGCTGCCTTCGGGGGTCGACGCGGTGGAGCTGCCGGAGAACCTCGGGATCCCGGGCGGCCGCAACAAGGGCGTGGAGTGGCTTCGTGACCACCGCGGCGTGGATGTGGTGGTGGTTCTGGACGACGACGGCCTGCTGCCCCGAACCGACACGTTCCGCCTCGTGCGGGATGCGTTTGCCAACAACTCCCGGCTGGGGGTGGTGAGTTTCCGGATCGTGGACGAGGAGGGGCGGACCGCGCGCCGGCACGTACCCCGGCTGGGTGCCTCCGATCCGCTGCGTTCGTCCGAGGTCACCACCTTCCTGGGAGGCGCTCATGCCATCCGGATGAGCGTGATCGACCAAGTGGGCGCGTTTCCCGCGTCCTTCTTCTATGCGCATGAGGAGACGGACTTCGCGTGGCGCGCGTTGGACGCCGGGTGGGAGATCCACTACCGGGCCGACCTGGTGCTCAGGCACCCGCGCACCGACCCGGCCCGCCATGCCACGTACTACCGGCTGACGGCCCGCAACCGGGTGTGGCTGGCCAAGAGGCACCTGCCCGCCATCCTGGTGCCGGTGTACCTCGCGTCGTGGAGTGCCTACACCGTGGCCCGCAGGCCGCCGCTGGCCGGCCTCAAGGCATGGTGGGCCGGGTTCTTCGAGGGGGTACGGACTTCATGCCCGCCACGCCGCCCGATGCAGTGGCGGACGGTGTGGCGGATGGCGCGCTTGGGGCGGCCTCCGGTGATCTGACGGCCGGTGATGGCGCGGTCGGCCCGGTCATTCGGTTCGAGATCCTCTCAGGAGGTTGACTTGGCGGTCCGCAGGGAACCGAACGAGCGGCTGGCGGCTGTCATCGCGGAATCCGGGTGTACGTACGAGGCGCTGGCAAAGCAGGTCCGGACCGTCGCTGCTGAAGCGGGCGAGGCACTGCGCACCTCCCGGTCGGCTGTCTTCTTCTGGGTGAACGGCGGCACGCCGACCGGCAAGACGGCGACCTATCTCGCCGAGGCGCTGAGCAGAATGACGAAGCGGAAGGTGACGGTCACCGAGATCCGTCTGGGCTGCGACGGGATCGGGGAGGCGATGAGTGCCGATCCGCTGGCCGCTGCCGCAGACCTCGGGAGATTCGCAATGCAGCACCGCAGGGACTTCCTCACCGCCGCGTTTGCGGCTGCCGCTGTCGGCCTTCCCCTCACCTACGACCATCAGGCCGCCGCCGCCACGCTGAGGGCGGCCGACAGCGGCGGCAGGATCGGTATGGAGGAGGTCTCCTGCATCCGGCGGTTCACCGAGATGTTCAGGAGCGCGGACGACCGGCTTGGGGGTGGATACGGCCTGACCGCAGTCACCGTGTACTTCACGGATACCGTCGTTCCGTTACTCTCCGGCCGCTTCCCCTCCGAGCAGGTCCGCCGTGACGCCTACGGCGCGGCGGCCACCCTGGCGTGCCTGGTCGGATGGAAGCACCACGACCTCGGCCGCGAGGGCGCGGCCCAGCGGTTCTACCTCCTCGGCTACCAACTGGCATGCGAGTCCGACCCGGCCGGGCACGGAGCATGGATGATGCGAGCTTTGACACACCAGGCCCTTGACGTCGGACAGCCCGCGCACTGCGTGGAGTCGGCCGAAGCTGCACTGTCCCGGGCCCGGAAAAAGGTGGATCGGAACACGGAGGCACTGCTGCTGGTGACGGCCGCGCGGGCGTATGGCGCCTGCGGCGAGGGCACGAAGGCCGCCGCCGCGCTGGTGTCGGCCGAGGACGCCATGCTCGTCACCGACGACGCCGTCCCCTCGTACGCCGCCGCGTCCGGACCGGTCGCAGCCACGATCGCCTCCCACACGGCCAAGACCCTGACCGAGTTGCGCGACCACAAGGCGGCGGAGCAGCACTACCGCCTGGCATTGAAGGATCGGACGCCGGAGACGTACCAGCGCGTGCACGGCCTGACCATGGCGAACCTCGCGAAGTCGGTGGCTGCCCAGCGGCGCCACGACGAGGCCCTGGGGCTGTGGCACCGGTCCCTGGACTTCATGGGCGGTGTCGCCTCGGACCGCAACAGGAAGGAAATCACCACCATGCGGTCGGTGTTGGTGGGCTACCGGAAGCGCGGAATCGCCGGCGCCGCAGAACTCGACCAGCGGGCGGCGGACGTGCTCCGAGCCATGGCGTAGAACGCGGAACTGCCACAACGACGAATACGTCCCGCCGGCGAGGGCACGGCGGCGCGAGCACGCCGAACCCTGACCACCCAACAGAATCCATCACCAGCAAACAAAGTTCCGCACGAGCACTGTCGCCATGTCGCATGTGCCATTACAGTCGCACACGGGGCAGCGACAACGCCCCAGTCAGGACCCCCACCTGACCCGGAGACGGCGAAACCGGCAGCGGAACCACGTGTGCGTTTCTGTCGACCCCGTCCGGGACATCCTGGCTCCCCCACCCCCGACGCGCCCCTCGGAGCAGCATCCATGCGTGCGACACGCAGCAGATCCACCCGCCTGCCCAGCCTCCTGCTGACCCTCGCCCTGGCCACCCCGGGGCTCGGGGCCCTGGCGGTCAGCACCGCGCCCCCGGCCGCCGCGCTGGGCAACGGCAACGCCCTGACCCCGCCCATGGGCTGGAACTCCTGGAACTCGCTCGGCCCCAGCGTGAACGAGCAACAGGTGAAGCAGACCATCGACTTCATGTCGGCCAACGGCCTGGTGCCGGCCGGCTACAACACCGTCACCATCGACGACGGCTGGTCGCTGCGCCACCGTGACGGCCAGAGCACGGACTTCGTGAAGAACGCCGACAACGGCATGCAGCTGTACGACAACAACGGCAACCCGGTCTCCGGCACCGACGGCACCGGCAACGACCCCACCAGCGGGCACCTGGTCCCGGACCCGAGCAGCTTTCCCAGCCAGACCGTCAACGGCCAGACGATGAACGGGATCCAGTACCTGGCCTGGTACGCCCACAGCAAGGGCATGAAGTTCGGGCTGTACGGCACCGACACCTACACCACCTGCCAGGGGCATCCCGGGAGCCTGGGCCACGAGAGCACCGACGCCGGCGACTTCGTCTCCTGGGGCGTCGACTTCGTGAAGTACGACGACTGCCCGTACGGCCCGACGATCGTGGGCCCCGACGGCTACAGCTACTACCCGCAGGGCGAGGGCAAGGAGCTCACCGAGTCCATCTACGCCCGGACCCAGACCTTCCAGCGCGCCCTCGATGCGGCGACCGCCGCTGCCGGCCGGCCGAAGGTCACCCTCAGCCTGTCCGCGCAGCCCGCGCACACCGGCATCCCGTACCTGCTGAACGCCAACGACCCGGCCCGCACCGACCCGTTGATCGTGGCCGCCGGAGTCCAGCCGCACCAGGCCGCCGGCTACTACCCCACCGGCGTGTGGTGCGGGCAGGTCGCCAACATGTGCCGGATCGGCGGCGACCGGGACAGCGAGCTGGACGGCGTGCTCTACAACGGCCAGTTGCAGACCGCCCTGAAGTACCCGGGCAACGTGCACCCCGGCAGCTGGAACGACATGGACATGATGTTCGCCGGCTGGCAAGACCCGTACGGCGTCTGGGGCGTCACCGACACCTACAAGGGCAACAAGCCGTTCACCGACGACGAGTCGCGCACCGAGCTGTCCGTCCTGTCGATGATGGCCGCCCCGCTGATCTCCGGCGCCGACCTGCGCACCGCCGCCGACTCGCAGCACACCGCGAGCGGCTACACCTGGTCCACCGGGATCAACTCCTCCGCCCTGGGGCTGCTGAAGAACCCCGACATGATCGCCATCGACCAGGACACCCTCGCCAAGCCCGCCACCCTGGTCGGCAACCCGCCCGCCTCCTCGACGGCCCCGGTGATCCTCGAACGCCGGCTCGCCAACGGTGACCTGGCCGTCGCGCTGATCAACCAGGACCCGAACAACTGGGCCATGCCCAGCGCCAGTTTCGCCGCCCTCGGCCTGACCGGCGCCAGCTACTCCTACCGGGACCTGTGGACCGGCGCGACCGGCACCCTCACCGGCACCGTCGGCGGCAGCTGGATCCCCGCGCACGGCGTCACGCTCCTGCGCATCGCCGGCGGAGCCGTCGGCATGAGCGGCGGCGGCACCGGGACCGGCGGCGGCCAGACGGGCATCGTCGGCGACGGCAAGTACCACGCGATCAGCGCGGGCGGCACCGCCGGCCAGGCACTCGAAGTCCAGGGCGGCTGCAACGCCAACGTCGGCGGCAACTCCGACATCAACGCCTACCAGAGCGGCAACGCCGCCCAGCAGTGGCTGTTCACGCCCAACGCGGACGGCACCGTGACGATCACCGACAACTGCTACACCTCCGCCCAGAACCACACCGTGCTCGCGGCCGGCGGCGGAGTCGGCACCGCCTACCTGCTCAACCCCTCGGCCAACAACCCCTGGCAGAAGTGGAAGGTCACCCAGAACAGCGCCGGCGCGCTGACCATCACCAACGTCGGCAACGGCCTGACCCTGGACGTCGCCGGCAGCACCGCCGGCTCGACCGGGATGACCAACCCGGCCAACACGGGTGCAGCTGGACAGAGTTGGACCGTCCTGTCCTGACAAGCCGACCCGCTGATGCTCCGCCGGACGGTCCCGTGAGGCGACGGGACCGTCCGGCGGAGCATCCCGTGGTCACCGCGCCCGCAACAGGTCGTGCAGGGCTCGGGCCACCCTCGCCATGACCGCCTCGGCCATCGGCTGGGCGGCTGCGGGCACGGAGGATTCGGTCAGGGCCGCGATGGCGTACCGCGAGCCGTCCTCATGTTCGACCACCCCGATCTCGTGGCGCAGGTTGAGCAGGGTGCCGGTCTTGGAGGACCAGCGTGAGGCGTCGGAGCTGAAGTCGGGGGCGAGCCGGTGCCGGATGACGTTCTGGCCCATGAGCGCTCGTACCTGTTCGGCGACGGCCGGCGGGATGCGGGTGGGCAGCCACAGCGCCTGGAGCAGGTCGACGCAGGCTCGGGCGGTCCCGGAGTTCGCCTGGCTGACGTCCAGTTGGGGGATCGGATGCCCGTGCCCCGCCGTGCGGGAACCGATCGCCAGCGACTGGGCGAGGTGGACCTCTCGTGGCTCGAACCGTTCCGCCGGAGTGCGGGTGAGCTCTCGCATCGGGTGGCGAACGGTGATACCCGTGAGGCCGGCGTTCGCCAGCGCGTCGTTGACCTCGGCGGGTGGGACCAGGTGGAAGAGGGCGTCCGCCGCGGCGTTGTCGCTGAACGCGGTGCTGAGGTAGAGCAAGTCCTCGACCGCGATCCGGGCGGGGTGGCGGAACCTGCTCAGTCCCACCGGGCCGGCCGCCGTGCTGCGCTCCGGTAGCACGTCGATCATGGTGGCCGCGTCGATCCGGCCGTCCTGGATGCGTTCCAGCACGGCGGCCGCGAGCGGGATCTTGACCAGCGACGCAAGGGGCAGCTCGACGTCCGGGTCGATGCCGACCTCCTCACCGGTGGCCAGGTCCCGCACCAGGAACGAGCCGGACAGCCCGCCGTCCGCGAGCACGGCTCGAAGCGCCCGGATGGCCCGCTGGGAGTTCATGCCCGCTCCCGCACGTCGGTCGGTACGCCCAGGCAGCGCGCGATCGGTTCCCGGAGCCCGTCGCTGACGCGTCGTGCGTCGACACCGCTGCGGGCGCGCAGCTGGTACCCGCGGGCGACGGATGTTCCGGCCAGTGCGCGCCAGGACAGTCCCAACTCGTCGGCCTGGCTGGGCGCGCAGAGCAGCAGGTCGCCGCTGCGCAGGGCGTGGGCGACGGCCGCGGTCAGTGAGGCCGCGACCGCGATCTGCGCGGGCAGCAGGGCGGCGCGGTGTCCGAGCTGCTGCAACTGGTCCCGGATGTGCGGCAGATCGTCCTCCGGCTGGATCCAGATCCGCCGGAACGTGCGCTCCACTCGTCCGGGCCGGAGCGTCTCCAGGTGCAGCGGTCGCGCATCGGTGCCGACCGTGTCGGCCACTCCGAGCGGAACGGCCCAGGTGGCCTCGGGGGTGGGGACGGCGACGAGCACCAGGCCCACCTCTCGGGTGTTGAGGAGGTCGACCCGCCCGGCCGGGCCCGCGGTGCGGAAACGGAGGACCATGCCCAGCTCACGGGCCGCCGCGTCGAGCGCGGCCAACTGCCTGACCGGGCAGACGTCGGGGACCGCGAATTCCAGCGGCTCGAGTCGCGCCTGCTCGGCATCGCACTCCAACGCGTCCGCGAGCTCGGCCAGCCTCTTCGCCGACGGGAGCAACTGCCGCCCGAAGGCCGTCAGCACGGCACGACGGCCGGACCGGTCGAACAGCAGGCCACCGAGGTGCTTCTCCAGGGCGGCGATCCGCCGGCTCGCGACCGGCTGCGGCACGCCGGCCGCCGCGGCGCCCAGGGTGAAGCTCCCTCGCTCACCCACCTGCACGAACACGCGGCACGCCCCCACCAGATCCACAGCCGCATCCTATGCACAAATCGCATGAGAAACGCCAGTTCTGTCTTTGCCCGCATGAGACGTCCGGCGGCAGGCTGTCGAGCATGCCCTTCACGACTGCGTCCTTCACGACCGCGTCCTTCACGACCGCGCCATTCACGACCGCGCCATTCACGAAGCGCCGAAGCGTCCTGCTCGTCACGGTCCCCCTACTCGCGGCCGCCCTGCTGGCCGGCTGCGCCGCGAACGACACCCGGGCACCGACACCGGCGGGGTCCCGCAGCACCGCTGCCGCCGCCCCGGCCACCGCCTCCTTCCAGCAGCTCGAGCAGCACTTCGGCGCCCGACTGGGGATCGACGCGGTGGACACCGGCACCGGCCGGGAGGTGACCTACCACGCCGACGACCGATTCGCGCACGCCTCGACCTACAAGGCCCTGGCCGTCGGCGTCCTGCTGAGCCACGCCTCCGAGGCGGACCTGGACAAGGTGGTGACCTACAGCTCGGCGGACCTGCAGAAGTACGCGCCGATCACCTCGCAGCACGTGGCCACGGGCATGCCGCTGCGCGACCTGGCCGCCGCCGCCATCCAGTACAGCGACAACACGGCCGCCAACCTGGTCACCGACAACCTCGGCGGCCCAGCCGCGCTCCAGCAGGCACTGCGCGCCCTCGGCGACCCGACCACCAACGTCGACCGCACCGAGCCGACCCTCAACGAGGCGACCCCGGGCGACACTCGGGACACCAGCACACCCCGGGCCATGGCCACCGACCTGCGCCGCTTCGTCCTCGGTGACGCCCTTCCCGGCGATCGACGGCAACTGCTCACCGGTTGGCTGCTCGGCAACACGACCGGCGCCCCCTACATCCGGGCCGGCGTCGCGGCCGGCTGGAAGGTCGGGGACAAGACCGGCAACGGTGGGTACGGCACCCGCAACGACATCGCGGTCGTCTGGCCGGCCGGCGGCGGCAGCCCGATCGTCATCGCCGTCCTCTCCGACCGCGGCAAGGCCGACGCCGCGTCGGACGACGCCCTGATCGCGCAGGCCACCAAGGCCGCCCTGGACGCCCTGCACTGATCGTGCTGTTGGGAGCTGCCGGTCGCCGGTCCCGCCAATCTCGCCGAGTCAACGGCGGGGCAGGCCAGCGGACTTCGTGCAGGTGGCCGCCCACACGCCCTAACCCCCGCCGCCCCAGAGCGGGCCGCCCAGCCGCTGCAGGTGGTCCCCGCCGGCCAGGATCGCGTCGGCGAGCGCGGCGGCCGGGCCGCGGGCGGTGGTGCGGCCGGTGCTCAGGACGAACTCGGTGGCGCCGAGGTCGGGCAGCCCGAACTGGGGTGGCAGGACGCGCAGCCCCGGCGGGATCATGCACTGGGCGTGGGCCACCACGCCCAGTCCGGCCAGTGCGGCCGCGCGTACGCCGGACAGGCTCGCACTGGTGCAGGCGATGTGCCATGGCCGCCCGGCCCGGTCGAGCGTGTCGAGGGCGCGGGAGCGGGTGAGGCTGGGCGGCGGGTAGACGATCAGCGGGACCGGCCGGCCGGGCTCGGGACGGTAGTCCTCGGCGCCGATCCAGACCAGGCGGTCCCGCCAGACCAGCCGGTCCGCCGGGTAGCCCGGCCCCGGCCCTGTGCCGTCCGCCGGCCTGTCCAGCAGGCGCTTTCCGAGCACCAAGTCAAGCCTGCTGTCGGCGAGTTGCTCGTACAGCAGCGCGCTGCGTCCCACTGTCAGCTCCAGGTCGACCTCGGGGTGGCCGCGCCGGAAGGTCCGCAGCAGCTGCGGCAGCTCGGTCAGCACGAAGTCCTCGGATGCCCCGAACCGCACCCGACCGCGGACCGGGGTGTCGGCGAAGTACGCGGCGGCCTGCCCGTGCGCCGCCAGGATCGAGCGGGCGAAGCCGAGCATCGCCTCGCCTTCCGCGGTGAGTTGCACGGTGTGGGTGTCCCGGTGGAAGAGCCGCCGCCCGGTCGCCTCCTCGAGCCGGCGGACGTGCTGGCTGACCGTGGACTGCCGCAGTCCCAGCCGCTGGGCGGCGCGGGTGAACCCGCCGGTCTGGGCGACCGCGAGGAAGGATCTGAGCTGGACCGGATCGAACACATCGCCATCGTACTGCGCTTATCACATCTTGTGATGACAGTGAGTCCCGTGAGCGGGATTCACAATCAGCGAGCCGACGGCAAGGCTGAGAGTGCCCGAACCACTGCCCGAACCACCGCCCGTACCGCTGCCCCCGTCACCGCCCGAACTGCCCGTGGAGCGCCCCCATGCCCGGTCCGACACCGACCCGACGCCTGCCCGTGGACCCGTTCGTCACCGCGCTGCTCTGCGTGGTGGGCCTGGCCCTGCTGCTGCCCGCCGGTGGCGCGGCGGCGCCCGTCGCCTCGGACGCGGCCGTCGGCGCGGTCGGACTGCTCTTCTTCCTCTACGGAGCCCGGCTGTCGACCCGCGAGGCGATGGAGGGCCTGCGGCAGTGGCGCCTGCACGGCGTGGTCCTCGCGATCACCTTCGGACTCTTCCCCCTGCTCGGCGTGGCGTGCCGGATCTTCGTCCCGACCCTGCTGCCCCAACAGCTCTACCAGGGCCTGCTCTTCCTCTGCCTGCTGCCGTCCACTGTGCAGTCGTCGATCGCGTTCACCTCGATCGCCCGCGGCAACACCGCGGCCGCGGTCTGCAGCGCCACCTTCTCCAGCCTGTTCGGCATCGTGCTCACCCCGCTGCTCGCCGCCCTGCTGCTCGGCACCCACGGCGCGGGGATCACTTCGAGGTCCCTGCTGGGCATCGTCGAGCAACTGCTACTGCCGTTTCTGGCAGGCCAGTTGCTGCGGCGCCGGATCATCGCGGCACTGACCCGGCACCGCCGAATACTCGGCCTGGTGGACCGCGGTTCGATCCTGCTGGTGGTCTACAGCGCGTTCAGCGAAGCCGTGCTCGGCGGTGTCTGGAGGCAGGTGTCGCTACCCCGGCTCGGGATACTCGCGGTGCTGGAAGCCGCGCTGCTGGCGCTGGTACTGGTCTCGTCCGCACTGATCGGGCGCCGGCTCGGCGTTGACCAGCGGGACCGGAAGGTGATCGTCTTCTGCGGTTCGAAGAAGAGCCTGGCCACCGGAATCCCGATGGCCACGGTGCTCTTCCCCGGCCCCGCGCTGGGCCTGACCGTGCTGCCGCTGATGCTCTTCCACCAGCTGCAACTGATGGTCTGCGCCGTCCTGGCCCGCCGCTGGGGCGCTGAGGCGGTAGCCGCAGGCGAGGACCACGAACCGGCCCCCGGAAGGGGACAAACAGGCCATTTGACTGCGCTGGGTGGCCGGCCGGTCGCATCATGTGCGCATGGTGAACTTCGCTGACGATGCTCCTGGCTACCTGACCATCCGAGTATCCGCCCCGGACGGTCCGATGGCGGAGCTCGCCGATGTCGAGGCGTGGACGGCGCGCGAGAAGTATCCGCAGATCATGTCGGGCGGGAGCCCGGTCTTCGGCGTCGCCCGCGAGCGGCCGCAGGGCGGCTGGGAGTTGCTCTCCTCGATGGTCGACGTCTGTCCGCAGTCGGCCCGCGAGCACCTGGGCATGCTCTGCCGCGAGCAGGCCGCCAAGGCGGGGGAGGCCGGCGACGCCGAGTCACAGCAGCGGTACGCGGCGCTGGGCGAGCGGCTGGACTGGGAGAAGATCGACGAGGTCGAACTGGACGCCCGCTACCGCGTGGTACGAGCCGAGCGGCACATCCGCAGCGGTCCGGACGGCCCCGAGCCGCCCCGCCCCAGCGACCCCGACGACCACCCCGAGCGCGACAGCGCCGACCCCCACAGGCGCGACCGGACCGAGGACCTGGACCCGACCGCCGGTTTCGTCATGGACCCCGCCCGGCCGACCGGGATGTCCGAGGGCATCCTGAAAGCCGACCTGCTCCAACTGCGGCCCGTCGAGGGCCAGTTTCCGCCGGAGGTCCATGAGGACGCGCTGCGGGCGAGCCTGACCCACCCGGGCGTGGTGCTGCTTCCAGCCGCCTTCACCGTCGCCGAGCTGGTGGGCAGCCGTTGGCGTCCGGGCGGCATGATGGACGCGCCCACCGCCTTCCAGGCCCGGGACATCCTCTCGATGCGGCTGCGCGTGGCCGAGCCGATCGAACGCGGGCTCTCCTCCGAGCAGCGGGTGCGCTACATCGAGGCGGCGGACCAGCTCGAGGCCGAGCAGGCGTACGAACTCGCCGTCGAGGACCGGTTCCTGCGGATCATCCGGGTGGAGCGGGCGGTCCGGTTCGGCCCGGACGGCCCCGAGGGCCCGCGCCCCTCCGACCACGATCCGCAGGACCCGTGCATGGTGCTGGACCAGCGGCTGCGGGCGCAGGGCGTCGTCCTGGACGAGAACACCCCGATCGTCCTCGACGAGACCGCGAAGGAGTTCCAGCGCCTCTTCGAGGCCGAGATGGCCCGGCGCGGCAAGCCGGTCCAGCATGCGGAGGACGACGGGGAGTGACAGCCCGCCCGTCAGCCGCCTCAGCCGCCTCGGCTGCCGCGGCTGCCGCGGCGCGAACCCCGGTCGGCCTGCCGCCTACGGCCTGCGCGCGAGCACCAGCCGGCACCGCGGGCTGCCGTCCTCGCGCCGTCCCAGGTCCTCCAGCGGCGCCGTCGTGACGGTGAAGCCGGCCGCTGCCAGGTCCGTGCGCAAGGCCTGCAACGGGCAGGTGCGGTAGTACATGACGAAGGGCGGGCGCCACACCGCGTTCCGCACCCGCATCACCGCGTCGAAACCGGCCAGCACCCAGTAGCCGGGCGAGGCGAGGCGCGGGGGCGCGGTGATCGGGAAGGCGAAGAGTCCGCCGGGCCGCAGGGCGCGGTGGACACCGGCGAAGAGTGCGCGCCGTTCCGTGGGCAGGAAGTGTCCGAGGGCTCCGAAGGTGACCGCCAGGTCGAACGCCTCGGCGAAGGGCAGGACCCGCGCGTCGGCCCGTACCCACTCGGCGCCCGGGTGCGTTCCGCGAGCCCCCGCGAGCATGCCGACGCTGAAGTCGACACCTGTGATCCGTCCTTGGCACAGCGGCTCCAGCACCCGCAGACCCGCGCCGGTGCCGCAGCACACGTCCAGTGCCTCCCCGAACGGCCCGAGCGGACGCAGCGCGTCGGCGGTCGCGTCGAGGATGCTGTCAGGGGTGCGAAAGGGCGTGTGGTCGAACGTGGGAGCGAGCAGGTCGTAGCCGTGCTCGACCGAGGACAGCGCCTGGACTACCAGGCCGCGCAGCGAAGGGCCTTGTGGGGAGAACACCGCCCCAGCGTAGAGGAGGCGCCCCGGCTTGCCGGGGCCTCTCCAGCCACATCGCCCCCGCGCCCATGGGTTCAAGCGGGCGGCGTGGCCGAGGACCACACGCCGAACCACTGTTCGGCGCCCCACTCCTCGAACCGTTGCACCTCGGTGAACCCCAGTTTCGCCGCGAGGCGCATCCCACGGTCGTTGGCGGTCTGGGTGACGAGGACCACCGGCTCGCCGGGTCGCGCGTCGGCGAACCAGCCGAGCGCCGCCGTGCACGCCTCGGCGGCGTACCCGCGTCCCCACACCTGCGGCAGGAACAGGTAGCCGAGCTCGGGCTCCCCGGCATCCGGACGGACCTGACTGCGATGCTCCGGCTCGCGCCGGTTGAGCTCGATGGCGCCGATCATCGCTCCGTCCAGCTCGACCACGAAAAGGCCGGGGCGCCGCCTGGGCACCTCGGGCAACGAACGCTCGAACTCGTCACGCGGTCGAGCGCCGCCGATGTAGGTGCCCACCTCCGGCGAGGTGAACAGCTCGATGATCGCCGCGCGGTCCCGGACCTCGGGTTCGCGGAGCACGAGCCGCTCGGTCTTGATCGGGGCAGGCGGCCAGGGGACGGGGTGCACCGTGATCTCATCCGACATGGAGCGGCTCCTGATCCTCTCGGCCACACGGTTCGACCTCGTATGACCATGGCAGGCAACGACTTCTGACGTCGCCACACACCGGGACGCGCTGCGACGAGATGCCAGTTGCGTGCGAACGGAAAGATCCGCCGGACCGGCCCTACTTCAGTCGACGTGCGAACTTCTCGATGGCCGCCGGCGTGACGGGGGTGAAGAAGTTGACGAGGTTGCCGTCGGGGTCGCGGAACAGCAACGACCGGTTGCCCCAGGGCATCGTGGTGGGCTCGGCGACGAAGTCGGTGACGATGCCGGTCAGGTTCTGGTGCACGCGGTCCACGTCGTCGACGCGGAACTCGGTGATCACGCTGTGGTTCTCCCCCGGACGGGCAGAGCCCGGGGCGAACAGCGGCACGGTCCGGGTGCTGGCGATCGCGAGGGTGGCGCTGGGGGTGTCGAGCTCGGCGAAGTCCTCGGTTGCCCACACCGCCCGCACCCCGGTGGCTCGCTCGTAGAACTCGACGAGGCGCGCGACGTCGCTGGTGATGATGCGGATCGAGACGAAGTCCATGGTGATCTCCTTGGCTGATGGAATCGCTGTACGTCGCAGGCTAGGAGAAATAGTGGACAGAATCGGTCCGGTATTCGCGCTAGCCTTTGCACATGCCTCGACCCACCGGCCGCGTGCTGACCCTGCTGGAGCTGCTGCAGTCGGGCGGCACTCGGACGGTGGCCGAACTCGCCGACCGGCTCGGCGTTGACGGGCGCACCGTGCGGCGGTACGTGGACCATCTGATCGACCTCGATGTGCCCGTGGAGTCGGTGCGCGGCCGCTACGGCGGGTACCGGCTCGGCCCCGGATACCGGTTGCCTCCGCTCATGCTCAGTGACGACGAGGCGCTGGCCGTGCTGCTCGGCTTGGTCGCCGGCCGCCGAGCAGGGTTGCTGACGGCGGGGCACACCGCGAGCGAGACGGCATCGGCCAAGATCCGGCGCGTGCTGCCCACACACGCCGCCCACCGGCTCGGCACCCTCCTGGAATCCCTCGCCTTCACGGACCAGCCCGGTGAGTTCGCCGCCCCGGACGCCGAGGTCCTGCTCACCATCGCCGACGCGGTACGCCACCGCCGACCGGTCTCGATCAGATACACCGACCGCGACGGCCGGCGCAGCGAACGCACGCTGCACGCGTACGGGATCGTCGCCCACGCGGGCCGGTGGTACGTCACGGGCACGGACCCCGAGATCGGCGAGGACCGGACCTTCCGGCTCGATCGCATCGCGGACGCGAGGACCCTGCCCGGCTCGTTCGAGGTGCCCGTGGGTCCCGATCCGGCACAGCGCGTGTTGTCAGGGTTCGCCACGGCCGAGTACCGGCATGAGGTGACCTTGCGAATCCACGGGACAGTCGAGCAGATCCGCGCCCACCTTCCCGCCAGCGTCGCGAGCCTGGCGGAGCACGCGCAGGCACCCGCGCCCACGGCGGACCAGGACCGGACGGACGAGCGCTGGCTGCGCGTCGAACTACGGGCGGAGCGGCTCGACTGGTTGCCTCCCACGCTCGCCGCACTCGACCGGCCGTTCGTCATCGAGCGCCCCGACGAACTGCGCGACCTCGTCGTCGCGTTCGCCGAACGCCTCGCGTCCTACGGCCGCCGAGCCAGCTGACCCGATGGGTGATCCAGGTCACAGGGGGCTGGTGCATAGCGGGCCGGCTGCCACTGCCTTTCCAGAAGTACAGGCGTGTGGAGGGTGGAAGGGCGGTGCTGGTGAAGCAGCCACGGGCGGATGGTTTCGATGAGTTCGTGGCGGCTCGCTGGCCGGCGCTGCTTCACCTGGCACGCCTGCTCACCGGTGGGGACCGGCACCGGGCCGAGGATCTTCTGCAGGAAGCACTGGTCAAGCTGTGGTTTGCCTGGCCGAAGGTCGCGGGTCAGGCGCCGGAGGCGTACGTGCGTCAGATCCTTGCTCGTGCGGCGGCCCGCTCGGCGCGCAGGAGGTGGTGGGGCGAGCGCCCCACCGAACAACTGCCCGAGATGGCTGACCACATGGATCTCAGCGTGACAGTGGAGGAGCGCACCCGGCTGGAGAGCGCGCTGGCCCTACTGCCGATACGGCAGCGGGCCGCGGTGGTACTGCGCTACTACCAGGACCTGCCGGAGCAGCAGGTCGCAGAGGTGCTGGGCTGTCCCATAGGGACCGCCCGCTCCCTGACGTCCCGTGGAGTGGCGAAACTACGGCAGGTCCTGGCCGGGGTCGGCGAGCCGGTGAGGTGAAGGAGAGACAGATGGACCACTTCGAACAGGAGCTGGCACGGATGATGCGCGACACACAGGAAGACACCCCCTTCGCACCCCGGGACCGGGAACGCCTGCAGGCCGGCGTGCGGGCCCGACGCCGCACCCGGGCGGCTCTCATGGCCGGCGGATCAGCCCTGATCCTCGCCGGTGTCGGCGTCGGCCTGCCCGCCGCCTTCGCCCAGGACCACCACGCTGTGACGACCCCGGCCTCCACGGCCACCGGCAACCCGGTGCCCCGGCCGACTCCGAGTCCGGCTGGGCAGCCCGGTACCCCGACGTCCACACCCACCTCGGCCGGGCAAGCCGGTAACCCGATACCCACACCCACCTCGGCCGGGCAAGCCGGTAACCCGACGCCCACACCCACCTCGGCCGGACAGGCCGGCAACCCGACGCCCACACCGACTCCGGGCGGGCAACCCGGTACTCCGATACCCACACCCACCTCGGCCGGACAGGCCGGCAACCCCATCCCCACGCCGACTCCGAGTCCGGCTGGGCAGCCCGGTACCCCGACGCCCACACCCACCTCGGCCGGGCAAGCCGGTAACCCGATGCCCACACCGACGACCCGGTAGTCAGCGGGGGGTGAACTCGACCTTGCGGCTTGAGAACGCATCAGCCCTGCCTCAATAGCCGTGCTCATCCATGCGCAAGGACCAGTTCCTGCGTCCCGGTGACCGTGCCGTCAGCGTTCTTCGTCAAGCGGACGACCAGGACGTGCTTGCGATCCGCCGGCACGGTCACCGAGAACGGCTGACCATCGTTCAGACCGGGCGCCTTGAAGTCCACCCGGGACCCGAAGGCTCCGCCGGCTGTGGGCACATCCCGCGAGGTAGGTGACGTCATGGATGTGGCGCAGGGTTCGGGCCGGCCGTGGCGGACCAGCCGGCGAGCAGCTTCAGGCCGTCGGCCGCGGCGGTTCCGGGTGGCGCGCTGTAGACGACCAGGCTCAGGCCACTTTCGTCCGGCAGGACCATGGTCTCCTGATCGAGTTCCAAGTCGCCGACGAGCGGATGGTTGAGGCGTTGCGTGCTCTCGCGGAAGACATGGACGTCGTGGGATCCCCACATCACGCGGAAGGCATCGCTGCGGGTGGACAGTTCACCGATCAGGTTCGACAGCTCCCGGTCGTAGGGGTTCTTCCCCGCCTCGATGCGCAGCGCGCCTACGCCGAAACGGGCCATGCGTTCCCAGTTGACGTAGAACCGCCTGGCTGCGGGGTTGAGGAACGCGAACCGGGCGACGTTCGCCCCGCAGGTCGGGTCGGCGAACATCTCCGAGTACAGGGCCCGGCCCAACGCGTTGGCGGCCAGCGTGTCCAGACGGTTGTTCATCACGAACACCGGCAGCTCCGGCATCCCCTCGACGATCCGCGCCACGCTCGGCCGCACCGTCGGCCGAACCGCCCGTTGCCGAACCCGCGGCTCGGGCCCCGGCCCGGCAGCGCGGGCGAGGTCGCACAGATACATGCGCTCCGTGTCGTCGAGCCGCAGGGCCTGGGCGAGGGCGGCCAGCACGCTGTCGGAGACACCTTTGAGGTTGCCGCGCTCCAAGCGCGTGTAGTACTCGACGCTCACCCCGGCGAGCGCCGCGACCTCACCCCTGCGCAGTCCGGACACCCGACGCTGACCATACGCCGGCAGACCCGCCTGCTCGGGGCTGATCTTGTCGCGCCGGGAGCGGAGGAAAGCGCTGACTGCGTCCCGGTTGTCCATGAGCACAGGGTAGGCGGGCCGCGTGACGGGTGAGGGGCCCTGCCAGTACCCCTCACGGCGGAGACTCCCCCGCCACGACCACCTCCCGTTGCATGGTGCGTGCCCCGATCCCCGGGGTCCGGCCGGTGCGAGGACATTCGCGCCCCGGCCGACCTCTACCTGAACAAGACTGGAGGGCACAGAAGATGAGCAACCTGACCGAGACGGTGACGCAGAGCCCGTCGGATGTCGTGCGAGGGCTGTATGACGCGCTGCGCAAGGGCGACGTGCCGGGTGTCCTGGCCAAGCTCGCCCAGGAGGTGATCGTCGACGAGCCGAAGCAACTCCCCTACGGCGGCGTGCACGAGGGCCGCGAGGCGTTCGTGCAGTCGGTCGTGGGCGTGATGATGGGCTACGCCGACGTCGCCATCACCGAGGCGGAGGTGTTCGAGGGCCCGGCCGGCGTCATCGGAACGCTCATCGGAACGCTCACGGCTCACACCACCGGCGAGGAGTTCCCGCTGACCCTGGTCGAGATCCACCAGGTCGAGGACGGCATGGTCCGCAAGATCGACGTCTACGCCAAGAACCCCCACGAGCTCGCCGCGTTCTACGCACGCGCCGAGGCGGGCACCCGCTGACGGCGACACGCTTCACCGAGGCGGGCGGCCGCCCGGACCTGGACGATCGCGTCCGGGGCGGCCCCGGCCGCCCCCTGGATGGGGTGGTCGGGGCCTTTCGTCGCTCCTGTCCGCTCGGCCGGCTGTCGACGCAGCGCGACCCGAGGACCATCGTCCAAAGCCGAACCGTCAGCCGACACTCCTCGACAGCGATCGCTGCCCGAGCCGTCAGCCGTGCAGGGTGACGACGTACCCGTCGGGGTCGGTGAATGCGAAGGTCCGGCCGAACGGGCCGTCGAACGGCGGGGTCACGATCCGCACGCCGTGCTCGACCAGGTCGTTGTGGATCTTCTCGACGTCCTCGGCCTTGAGCCACAGCGCCACGCCCCAGCCGAGCTTGTCGACGGCGTCCAGGTCGACCACGGGTTCGCGCACCGCGAACGGGACGGGCCGGGTGTCGAAGACCACCGCGTGGGGCGGGGAGGTGAGGGCGCGGGTGAGCCCGAGCCTTTCTTCGTAGAAGCGTGCGGAGGCCTCCAGGTCGTGTACCTGAAGCGCGACGAACGACGGTCCGACAACAGCCATGGTGGAAACACCCTTTCAGTATCAGGAAACCTGACATTAAGAGTAGGTCCGCACCCCGAACAATGCAAGGTAACCTGATACAAGCCAGGCAAGACCAAAGGCGAAGGAGGGGACCATGAGTGGTTCACACCGGCCGGAGAACACCGCCGACCGGCCCGGATACCTGATCAAACGGGCCCAGGCCGCACTCAACGCCCAGATGACCCGGGCCCTGCACCAACACGGCGTCACGCTCGCCCAGTTCGCCGCGCTCACGGCCCTGGCCGAGGAACCAGGCCTGTCCAACGCCGAGCTGGCGCGACGCGCGTTCATCACCCCGCAGAGCATGAACGAGAACCTGCGCGAGCTCGAACAGCGCACCTGGGTCACCCGCAGCCACCACCCCACCCACGGCCGGATCCGGCAGACCGAGCTCACCGAGCAGGGGCGCACAACCCTGCAGGCCTGCGACGCCACGGTGACGCTCATCGAGCAACGCATGCTCGCCGAGCTCGACCCCGGCCAGCGCCGCCAACTCGCCACGGCGCTGCGCACCTGCATCGCCGCCCTGAACCCCGCACAACCGGAGGCGCTCGAAGCGCCGTGACCGGCCGAAACACTCCAGCCGGCCGGCAGGTCGGACCTGTGCGGTAGAACGTGCCAGACACTTGCCCCGCCGCTGGTGGAGGGCGGAGCGGCTCAGCCTTCGCGCGCCTCATGATGCGTGGGTGCTCAGCCAGAGCAACTGGCCCCCGAAGTCACGCTGCCCGACATCGGCGACTACGTGCGCTGGGCCATGATCCTGCCGCCGAACGGCTCGCTGGAGAACCTGACCGCGCAGGACGCCGTGCTGTCCAGGATGGAAGGTTGGCACCCGCATCTGCGACGCGATCCACGCCGCCTCCCCGACCTGCGGCAACGGCGCGAACACCGCACTGCCCGACGCCGACCTGCTGCGCCGCTGCCTGATCGAGGAAGGCGAAGGCCGCCAAGATCCGCTCAGCGCGGTCGACGACACGAAGCCGTCCCGGGTGACGAGTTTCGCGCCGGCTGCCTGGCCGAAGCGGGCGAAGTAGCGTCCCATCATGACGAAGTCCGCTCCCATCGCCAGCGCCAGGGCCACGTGGTAGTCGTGCGCCAGTCCGCCGTCGGAGCAGATCGGCACGTACTCGCCGGCGGCCCCTCGCTCCGGCTCAGCTCCTGAGCGGCTGGGCCGTCGGTGCCAGGCCGGCGAGGAAGACGTCCACCAGGCGTCGCGCGGCTCGGTGCCAGTCGGTGACGTGCGGGAGTTGTTGCGCCATCAGCGCGCCGAAGATCACCAGGTCGGCCGTGCGCACGTCGTCCCGGATCGTGCCGTCCTGCCTGCCCCGGCTCAGCAGCGAGCCGAGCTCGCGGTGCACCTCGGTCTGGAGGGCGAGGGTGTCCTGGTCGAGGGGCATCGGACCGCCGTGCAGGGGCAGTACGAGGTCGGGACCGTGCTCGATGGTCTGGTCGAGGAAGCAGCGCACGGCTTCGAGTCCGGACTGATCGGTCTCGGCGGCCCGGCCGGCCGCGCCCAGGACGAGTTGGAAGGAGCGGTGCGTCAGGGCGCCGAGCAGGGCTTCGCGCGAGGGGAAGTGGCGGTAGACGGTGCCCACGCCGACTCCCGCGTCCGCCGCGACGGTCGCCATCGGTACTGCGGTGCCCTCCCGCCTGACAGCGGCGGCCGCCGCCGCCAGCACCCGGTCCCGGTTGTCGGCCGCGTCACGCCGCAGCTCCCGCCGCGGGGCGCTTTCGTTCGACTCTGCCTTCGTCACACCGTCGATGATGGCACCACCGCCGCCCTCGTCCGACAGCCCGTCCGCGTCATTGACGCTCCATCAAACGGACGATACTGTCCGCTTAGTCGTGTCGATGGCGGCGGCTCCCCGTACTACCCGATGCCACCGGAAGGTTGGGACCACATGGTCGACGTGGACGCAGCGCCGTTCGAAGTCGAGGTGCGCGGGCGCGGCCCCTGTCCGATCGTGCTGGGCGCGTCTCCCCACCAGAAGGCGCTGCGTCACCTACCGCTACGCCTCGAGTGACCAGAGCGACCTCGATGTCTTCGTCAAGGTCTCGTTGGTGTCCGCGGACCCCGACGCCGGGCTGCCGATCAAGGTCACCCAGGGCTGGCCGCGCGCCTCGCACCGCGCCGAGGACCCCGAACTGACCGCGAAATCCGAACCCGATCCCGAACCTCGAACGGAGCTCGCAATGAGCATGCTCTACCTCGCGCAACCCGAGCAGCAGCAGCAACTCGAATGGCTCGGCGGCGGCACGCTGGCGATGCTGCTCGACGCCAAGGCCACCGACGGCCAGCTGATGATGGGGCGCTTCGACGTCGCCGAGGGCGAGGCGCCGCCGTATCACATGCACACCCGTGAGGATGAGATCTTCCTGCTGATCAAGGGCACCGCCCTGGTGTGGTGCGACGATCAGGAGTACGAACTCGCCGAGGGCGGCGTGGTGTTCCTGCCGAAGCTGAAGCCGCACGGGTACCGCATCACCTCCAAGAAGGCCGACCTGCTGGTGGTCAACACGCCGGCCGGGATCGAGGAGATGTTCCGGGAGGGCGGCCGCGACAAGTCCACGCCGCGCCCGCCCGGCTTCCAGGTGACGCCCGACCCCGCCCTCGTCGAGAAGTACGGCAGCGTCATCGTGGGGCCGCCGCGCTGACGATCCGTCAGGGACGCCCAGGGGGACGCTCAGGGACGCCCAGGGACGCTCAGCGGGTCGGCGCGGGAACCATGTGGTCGAGTGCCTGCGCACAGCCCGTCGCCGCCTCGCTCGAGCGCGGCAGCATGACGCTCTCGTAGGCGCGGACGGCATCGTCGACGGTGGGTTCGGTGACGAGGGCGTGGGCGAGGTCGGCGCCGTCGAGCATGGCGAGGTTGGCGCCCAGCCCGACCGGCGGCATCAGGTGCGCGGCATCGCCGAGCAGCGTGACGCCGGGAACGTGCGCCCAGGTGTGCGGAGCGGGCAGCACGAACAGGGGCCGGTTGACGAACCCACTGTCGCTGTTCCGCAGCAGGTAGCGCAGGCTCTCGTCCCAGCCGTCGAACATCCGCAGGAGGTGTGTCCGCACGGCCCGCTTGTCGTCGAGGTCGACACCGGCGGCCACCTGCCAGTCCGCCGGCGCGCGGAAGGCGACGTAGGCGCGGATGTGGTCATTGCTGTTGCGCTGGGCGAACAGGGTCCCGTCGACACCCTTGGCCAGCATCGATCCGTTGCCGACCAGCCGCATGAGGTCGGGGTGGCGGGTGTCGCAGCGGTCGAAGCCGACCTCGACGAAGGTGACACCGGTGTAGCCGGGGACGGCCTCCGACAGGGCCGGGCGGACTCGCGACCAGGCGCCGTCGGCGCCGACCACCAGGTCGAACTCCTCGGCGGTGCCGTCACCGAATTGCAGCCGGCAGGTGCCGTCCGGCAGCGGGGTGGCCCCGCTGACGGCGTGGCCCCAGCGCACCGTGTCCTCGGTGAGCGAGTCCAGGAGCAGCGCACGCAGTTGGCCTCGGTCGATCTCCGGCCGAGGCCCTTCTCCGGTGGCCGGCACCTGCTGCGCCAGCGGGGCGGCGGTGGCGAAGTCGAGCACGCGCCACTCGTCTCCTTCGGGGCGGGACAGCGCCTGGAACCGGTCGAACAGCCCGGCCGCGCGCAGGGCGGCCTGGCCGGTGTCGGCGTGCATGTCCAGGGTGCCGCCCTGCGGGCGGGCGTCGGCGGCTGCCTCGCGTTCGAAGACGGTGACGGAGCGGCCGTGTTGCTGAAGGACTCGAGCGCAGATGAGGCCACCGAGGCCGGCGCCGACGATCGCGATGCGGAGGTCACGAGCAGAGTTCATGGGAGTGTCCCTCGGGAGGTTGGGTGAGCCGCCGGGAGGCCGGCGCTACCAAGAAAGCACACTCATGAAATAAGTGCAACGACTACACTTTCATAGCCGTTGCACCCTGGAGTACAGTGGGCGAGTGACCGAACCCACCGGGCGCCGCGAGCGCAAGAAGGCCCAGACCCGCCAGTCCCTGGCCGACGCCGCACTCGAACTCTTCCTGGAGCGCGGCTACGACCAGGTCGGCGTCAAGGACGTCGCCGACGCCGCCGACGTCTCGGTGACCACCCTGTTCAAGCACTTCTCCGGCAAGGAAGCCCTGGTCTTCGACCAGGACGACGACCTGGAAGCCGCGCTCGTCGCCGCCGTGCGCGACCGCACCGACGGGCAGTCGATCCCGCAGGCGCTGCGCGAGCACATCCTGCTGAAGCAGACCCAGTTGGCCGTCCATGCCACGGACTCGCGGTTCGCCGACTTCACGCGCCTGGTGCAGGAGACCCCGGCGCTGCGCGACTACGCCCAGCGGATGTGGACGCGCCACGAAGCGGCGCTGGCGCGGGCCATCGCCGAGGCGGTCGGCGTCCCCGAGGACGAGGTCAGCTGCGCGGCGCTGGCGCGTTTCGCTCTCGAGTCCCGCAGCCTCATCCTGCGGCACCCCGAGCCGCGCCGAGCCGCCGACGAGGCCTTCGCGTTGCTCGAACACGGCTGGGCGGCCGCCCACCCCGGCAGCTGACCCGGCGCAGGCGGGCCGACGTGCGATGTGCGGGCGGGTCAGCGCAGGGAACGCCGACTGTGCGACGAGCGCACGGCGATGTACACCACGTCGGCGACGAGGAGGACCGCGCCGATGACGAGGAGGAAGATCAGCCCGTGCACGACGGCGCCGACGATACCCAGCAGGATCGCCACGATGACGATGAACAGGAAGAGGACCATCGCATGACTCCCCGGTGGTAGTTCCGAAGTGCTCAACGGCGGGCGAGTTGGCGCTCTCCGCCGGCGCCCACCTGGTAGGTCAGGCCGTAGTGCCGGAACACGGCCTCCTCGTCCTCGGCGGGCAGGATGTCGTCCATACCGATCGCCGGGCAACCCTTCACCAGTGCCTTGTCGAAGGCGACCTTCACATACCCGGGCCCCACGCTCGCGCCGTCCAACGGCACGAAGACCAGGCGATGTCGGGTGGGCAGGCCGATCTGGACGGTCGCCATCGCCGGCTCATCGGTGCTGGTGTCCACGTACACCGCCTCCAGCGCGCCGATCTTGTGGCCACCCGAGTCCACGACGTCATGGGTGCGCCACTCACGGATGTCGCCCATCTCGATCATCTCGGCTCCCTTCGCACCGCACGGGGCACGACGGGCCCCGCCCGGCCTCCGCCGGCCTGTACCTTCCAGCTTGCGCCCGATCCCTCCATGAACACCAGCCCCTCCTGCTCCATGAACACCAACCCCTCCCGCCTGACGGTCCGTCACCAATGAACCGTCCTGACACAGGCCCCCTTCGGTGTCGGCGACAGTCCACCGGTCGCCACGCCGCCGTCGTGCCCGTACGGTCGGGTGCAGGTGGAGGATCGGAATCGTCGTCGCGGGAGGTCAAGGTGCGGCACTATCGGTGGATCCTCGAGGTCCAGGACGACGAGGGCCTCTGGTCCCCGCGAACTGGTGCCCCGATGTCGAATCCGCTGGACTACGACGGGCCGCCCCAGCAGGCGGCGAACCACCTGCGGGACGTGTTCGTCCGCACGCTGTCCGAACCCGCTCCCGGCCCCCGGGCTGTCAGGGTCCGCGTCCGCGAGGAAGGCGACCCCGCCGACGGCGCCCAGGCCGAGAGCGAGTGGTCACAGGGCTAGGGCAGGAGCGCCTGGCTACGCCGCCCCGCACCACGCGGCCGCCCGCGTCCGGGCGACGCGCGCGCGGCCGGCGGCCTCGTCGGCGCCGCCGGCGGGCTCGGCGGCCGACGGGAGGAAGCCCGAGCGGACGCCCCGGCCCGCGTTCCCATCGACGCCGCCCTTCCCCTCTCCGGCGATCAGGGCGCTCGCGGTACGGGTACTGGCCGGGTCGGCAGCCGCCGACATCAGCCGAGCGGCATCGACCACGTCCGTGGACGGCGGGACGACCAGCAGCTCGAGTCGGAGCGGGGCGTAGGAACAGACCACGATCTCCTGCTGGTCCTGTTCCTCACTGAACCAGCCCACGTGCACGAGGTGTCCCGCGACCGGGATCCGCCGCGGGATGACCGGCCACTGCGCCGGGTTCACGGTGATCCGCAGGACCTCACCCCAGCGCTTCTCCAATGCCGCGGCCAGGGAGGGGATTTCGAGAAGAAGGTCACGTGATCGGGGCCACCACGCACCATCCAGGCGGCCCGGCCGTACGCCGTCAGGCGCAAGCGACAACCGCACGTCGGAGTCGATGGATCGCATCGCGATCGCACGGTCGAGGGTCATAGTCATGATCAAGCACCTGTCTCCGGACCCCCGGAGCAGGGGTCCGGCAGAGCCGCGCGCCGGAGACGACGCCAGTGTCCGGTGCCGGCATTCGAAGTGCCTTCGGTGACACCCAGGTTACTCCGAGCAAGGCCGGGGCGAGCACTGGCGCGGCAGCCACGCCCTGGTCGCGACCCGGCGGGCGCCTTGCCTCACCGGAGGGACGCCATGCGTAACACTGTGTGGCGTGTCGAATACAGAGAAGGACGGCGGCAGCGGTGCGCCCAGTCCCGACGCCCCGTTGCCCACACTCGACCACCTACCACTCAAGATCGCCCTCTCCCCCATCCTCCCGGAGATCGTCGTCACCACCGTCCCGCTCCACGTGTGATGCGAGCGCTGGTGCCCGCAGACGGACAGGAGCAGGCTGAGAAGTGGCTCGGTGCCGGACGACCGCACAGGCCGCCCCGTCGCCGGCCGCAACAGGACGGCCACGCGCGCCTGCACGCCCACCGAATCCCTGGAGGTCCCCCATGACCGATCCTCCCGTCCCCCACCCGGCCGGCCCGATCGTGGTCGGCACGGACGGTTCGGACCCAGCCCGGCAGGCTGTGACCTTCGCGCTGCGCGAGGCCCAACTGCGCGGCACCGGGCTGCGAGCCGTCTGCGCATACGAGTACACACCCACCCTGCACTCAGGCTTCGAACGGGCGGTCGACTCCGGCCCCGACAGCAACCCCATCCCCCAGCAACGCGATCTCGTCACGCAGGCCGTGGCCGACTCCGTCGAGCAACTGCGGCAACAGCTCGGCGGACCCGCCGTGGACGTGGAGATCGTCTGCGAGAAAGGCCGTCCGGCGCAGGTCCTGCTCGAAGCGAGCAAGGGTGCCTGCCTGCTCGTGGTCGGCTCCCGGGGATCAGGTGCGTGGGGACGCCTCACCCTCGGCTCGACCAGCACCGAGGTCGTCCACCACGCTCACCTTCCCGTCGTGGTCATACCGGTGGAGCACGACACCGCCGCTACCTGACGATGTCCTGGGGCCTGTCCGGCACCTGACGATCGGTCACGAGATCGGCGAACCGCCGGGCAGCCTCGGTGGGGTTGGCCGGGTGGATGAGTTCCGTCCGGTGGACCAGGCGGGGTGCGGCGACCGGGACGGCCGCGATGCCGGGAAGCGTGGCGGCGAGTGCCAGCGGGAGCGCGGCGAGGCCGTGGCCGGCGGCGGCCAGTGCGGCGAGGCCGTGCAGATCGGTCCCGCGGTGGCGGACGCGGGGGTGGAAGCCGTCGGCTCGGCAGACGGCGCGCAGCCGGTCGAGCGGGATCGCGGTGTCGGGGGCGTCGATCCACTGGGCCTGCGTGAGGTCGATCAGGCGCACCGACCCGCGCCCGGCCAGCGGATGGTCGCGGGGGAAGAGCACGGCCAGGGTCTCCTCGGCTGCGGCGAGCGTGGTGGTGGGGCCGAGGTTGGGCAGTGGGAGCGGGTCGCTGGGGGCGGCGGCGCCGTCGACCAGGCCGATGTCGGCGCCCCCGGTGAGCACGTTCTCGATCACCGCGTCCCGGCCGAGGACCCGTACCTCGAGGTCCAGCGGGTAGGTGGTGGTGCGCAGTTGGGCGAGGGCCCGGGCAACGGCGGGACCGAGGGCGGCGGGCGCGTGGGCGAGGGTCAGCCGGGTGGGGTGGGTGTGGCGCAGGCGGGTGATGTCGGCGCGGGCGGCGTCCAGGAGCAGCAGCAGGGCGGGGGCGTGTTCCAGCAGTCGTGCTCCGGCCGGGGTGGGGGCCACGGGGCGGCGTTCGATCAGTCGGGTGCTCAGGTCGGCCTCGAGCGCGGCGATGTGCTGGGAGACGGCGGACTGGGTGTAGCCGAGCACCGAGGCGGCGGCGGAGAAGGAGCGCTGGTCGAGGACCGCGACGAAGGTGCGCAGCAGATGCGGATTCACGTGCATCAGTATTGCTTATGCGCGGTGCAGAGAACATCGTTGGACCTGATGCTGGAGGGCCAGCAGGATGGTGGTCATGAACCACACCGCACGTATCGCCCTGGTCGGCGACCGCTCCGACGCCGTCCGCGCCCACACCCGCATCCCCGGCCTGCTCGAGACGCTGCGCGGACGGGACGGGCTGGACCTGGACGCCTACTGGATCCCCAGCGAGGACGCCGACCAGGACCTCGACGGCTTCGACGCGATCTGGGTCCTGCCCGGCAGCCCCTACCGCAGCGAGGACGGTGCCCTGGCAGCGATCCGCACCGCACGCGAGAACCGCATCCCGTTCCTGGGGACCTGCGGCGGCTTCCAGCACGCACTACTGGAGTTCGCCCGCGACGTCTGCGGCCTCGACCGCGCCGGCCACGCCGAGAACGACCCGGCGACCGCCGACCAGGACGCGGTGATCCTCCCGCTGGCCTGCTCGCTGGTCGGCCATGAGGGAGCCGTCCGGGTCACCCCCGGCTCCCGGGCCGCCCAGTTGCTCGGCGCGGAGCGCACCCAGGCGCGGTACCACTGCAATTACGGCGTCAACCCGCAACACCTGGACGTGCTGCGCGAGCACGGCCTGGCCTTCACGGGGACCGATGAGTCCGGCGACGTCCGGATCGCCGAACTGCCCACCCACCCCTTCTTCCTGGCCACCCTCTTCCAGCCCGAGCTGGACGGTGACGGCACCCGGGTCCACCCGCTGATCACCGGACTGGCCGCAGCCGCCACCGACCACGCCGCCGCCCGATGAGCGCGCGCACCGTACTGGGCACCGTGCTGGACCGGGCAGGCGCCCCCGTCCGCGCCTGGCTGCGCGCGTGCACCGTGCCCGAGGCCCACGCCAGGAGCCCGCTCGCCACCTTCCCGGACGCCGCGCTCGGTGCCGCGCGCTCAGCGCCGCAGAATCTGATGCCGGCTCAGCAGGAGATGTCGCCGCCGCCGACGTCGGTACCGAGGACGCCGACGAACCTCTTGTAGAGGTTGATCCGGTCGTTGCGCTCGTCCGGGTTCTTGCCGTTGCACTCCAGGTCGCCGTTGATGCTGCGGATCGTCTCGCCGAAGCCCCTGCCGTTGACCATCGCGTCGTGCGGGGTCATCGTCCCGGCGCCCTTCTGGGTGTCCCAGAACCACAGGGCGGTCTCCCAGGACACGGCGGCGTCGCGCTCCACCCGGTACGGGTCCTTCAGCAGGTCGATGTGCAGGGCGTCACCGGCCGCCTTGTAGTTGAAGTTCCAGCTCAGCTGCAGCGGGCCGCGCCCGTAGTAGGCGGCCACACCGGCCGGGCAGCCGTAGGGCTGGCTCTGGTCGCAGTAGTGGGAGTAGTTGGCCTGGTTCTGCTCGACGATGTATTTCAGGCCGGCGGTCTCGTGGCTCACGTTGGCCAGGAAGGCGGCCGCCTCGCGCTTGCGCACCGCATCGCTGCCGGTCGTGGCGAATCCCGGGTAGGCACTCAGTGCGCTGGTCAGGCCCTGGTAGGTGTAGAAGCCGTTCCGGGCCGGGAACATCTGGTTGAACTGCGCCTGGCTGACCACGAACGACCCGGCGGCCGAGGCGGGCACCGCCGGAACGGCGACCGCCAGCCCGCTGACGACCGCCGCGGCGCTCAGCATGGCCAGCACGCGGGACCGGGTTCGGGATACGGCACGGGAAAGGGACATCTGCACTCCTTCGGTGGCGGGGACCGAGCTGCTCGAGTCGTCGGGGGCGAGTGATTCGGATTCTCGGAGCTTCGAGGACGAATCAACGGCTGGAGCCTTTCATGAATTCGGCACGAACAAGCGTGAATTGACGGTAGATCACTCGCTCGGGGACGATCTTGCCCACGGGTTGACGGCCTCGCGGCTGCTCAGTCCACCGTGCGGCCCAGCTCCTGGTCGATGAAGGCGAAGAGCTCGCTGGTGCCGGCGGCCTGGAGCAGGTCGTCGACGTCGGTGGGCTCGTCGCTGTTCTGCGGACCGGCCCACTTGGCGGTGAGGGAGCTGAGCCGGCGGTGGATCTCGGTGCGCTCGGCCGGGGCCGGGTCGGCGGCGAGCAAGGCCGCCTCCAGGGCGTCGAGTTCGGCGCGCATCCGTTCCACGAAGGGGATCTCACGCGGTGCCAGTTCGACGTGCAGGTAGCCCGCCAGGGCCGCGACGGTCGGGTGGTCGAAGATCAGCGTGGGGGCCAGCCGCAGGCCGGTCGCCGCGTTGAGGCGGTTGCGCAGCTCCACCGCGGTCAGCGAGTCGAAGCCGAGGTCCTTGAAGGCGCGTTCACGGTCGACGGCGGCCGGGTTGCCGTGGGCGAGGACGGTGGCGACCTCGCCGCGGACCAGGTCGAGCAGCAGGTCCAGCTGCTCGGTCGCGGGGAGCCGGGCCAGCCGGTCGGTCAGCGACTTGGCGTTCGCGGGCGCACCGGCCGCGGCCCGGGGCCGGGGGGCCCGCACCAGGGTGGTGAGCGCGGGCTGGAGCAGCCCGGCGTCGGACTGCGCCCGCAGGGCGGCGTGGTCGAAGCGGGCGGGCAGGGTCACCGGGAACGGGCCGCCGAGCGCGCGGTCGAGCAGGTCCAGCGCCTGCTCGGCCTCGATCGGCTGGATGCCGGTGCGGCGCAGCCGGTCGAGCTCGGCCTTGCCCAGCTTGCCGGTCAGGGCGCTCTCCGCCGCCCACATGCCCCAGGCCAGCGCCGTCCCGGGCAGGCCGCGGGCCTGGCGGTGGGCGGCCAGCGCGTCGAGGAAAGCGTTGGCGGCACCGTAGTTGGCCTGCCCCGGGTTGCCGAGCGTGCCGGCCAGCGAGGAGAACAGCACGAAGGCGGCGAGGCCGCTGTCCCGGGTCAGCCGGTGCAGGTGCCAGGCGGCGTCGGTCTTCGGCCGCAGCACGGCGTCGACCTGATCGGCGGTCAGGCCGGCCAGCGCGGCGTCGGCGGTGACGCCGGCCACGTGCAGCACGGCGGTCAGCGGATGCTCGGCCGGGATCGCGGCGAGCAGCGCGGCCAGCGCCGCTCGGTCCGCCGTGTCGCAGGCGACGACGGTGGCCCGGGCGCCCAGCGCGGTGAGCTCGGCGACGAGTTCCCGGGCGTGCGGCGCGTCCGGGCCCCGGCGGCTGACCAGCAGCAGGTGGCGGGCGCCGTGCCGGGTGACCAGGTGGCGCGCGACCAGCGCGCCCAGGGTGCCGGTGCCGCCGGTCACCAGGACGGTGCCGGGGCCGTCCAGCCGGGCCGGCATGCTCAGCACCACCTTGCCGACGTGCCGGGCCTGTTGCAGGTGCCGGAACGCCTCGGGCGCGCGGTGCAGCGGCCAGCTGGTGAGTGGCAGCGGCCGCAGCGCCCCGGCCTCGAAGAGCGCCAGCACCTCGGCGAGCAGCTGGGCGATCCGGTCCGGGTCCAGCGCGGCCAGGTCGAACGCCTGGTAGCTGATGCCGGGGTGGTCGGCCGTGACCGCCTGCGGGTCGCGGATGTCGGTCTTGCCCATTTCGGCGAACCGGCCGCCCGGTGCCAGCAGCCGCAGCGAGGCGTCGACGAACTCGCCGGCCAGCGAGTCGAGGACCACGTCCACGCCCCGGCCGCCGGTCGACGCCCGGACCTGCTGCTCGAAGTCGAGGGTGCGGGAGTCGGCGATGTGCGCGTCGTCCAGTCCGCTCGCCCGCAGCGTGTCCCACTTCGGCCGGCTGGCGGTGCCGAACACCTCCGCGCCCAGGTGCCGGGCGAGTTGGACCGCGGCCATGCCGACGCCGCCGGTCGCGGCGTGGATCAGCACCCGCTCGCCCGCCTTGAGCCCGGCCACGTCGACCAGGCCGTGATAGGCGGTGAGGAAGACCGTCGGCACCGCGGCGGCCTGCTCGAAGGTCCAGCCGGCCGGGATCCGGGCGAGCCGGCGGCGGTCGGCCACGGCCGTCGCGCCGAAGGCCGGCGCGAACAGGCCCAGCACCCGGTCGCCGGGGGCCAGGTCCGGCACGCCGGGTCCGGTCTCCAGCACCACGCCGGCGCCCTCACCGCCCAGCACCGCAGCGCCCGGATACATGCCGAGGGCGACCAGCACGTCGCGGAAGTTCAGTCCGGCGGCGCGGACGGCGATCCGGACCTCGCCTCGGGCCAGCGGCCGCCCGGCGTCCTCGTCCGGGACCGGCGCCAGCCGCTCCAGCGTGCCGGGTTCGAGCGTGTCCAGGCGCCAGTGGCCGGTGACCGGCGGGACGAGGTGGCCGGTGGTGTCGGCCCGGGTCACCCGCGGTGCCAGCACCCGTCCGTCGCGGATCGCGGTCTGCGGCTCACCGGTGGCCAGCGCCCGCGCCACCGCGCGGTCCAGGTCGGTCTCGCGGTCCTGGTCGGCCTCGCGGTCCGGGTCGGCCTCGCGGTCCGGGTCGGTCTCGTAGTCCGGGTCGCAGTCCACCAGCAGGAGCCGGTCCGGGTACTCGAGTTGGGCGGTGCGCAGCAGGCCCCAGAGCGCGGCGGCGGGCAACTCGGCGACATCCTCGCCCGGCCGGGCGGCCACGGCGCCACGGGTGCGCAGGGCGAGCCGGCTGCCGGTGAACCGGTCGTCCGCCAGCCAGCGGCGGACCAGGTCGAGCACCTCGTGGACCGCGCGGCGGACCTGCTCGGCCAGCTCGTCACCGGGCTCCGCGCCACCGCCGGCCCCGCCCGCCCAGGCGAGGACCACCGTCTGCGGCGCCGGTGCGCCCGCCGCGATCGACTCGGCGAGCGCGGGCAGCTCCTCGGCCGTGACGGTGACCCAGGTGTCCGCCGCTGGGTCGCCGTCACGGCCGCCCGCCGTGGTCGGCTCGGGCAGCGGGAGCCACTCCAGGCGGTAGAGCGGTGCCTCGGTGCCGGCCGCCGCCCGCAGGTCCGCCGCCAACTGGTCGGCGGCCAGCGGTCGCAGCGCCAGCGACTCCACCACGGCGACCGGTGCGCCGACCGGGTCGGTGACGGTGAGCGTGACGGCGTCCGGCCCGGCCGGGGAGAGCTTCACCCGGGCCGCGGCGGCACCGGTGGCGTGCAGGGTGATGCCGCGCCAGGAGAACGGCAGCATGGGCTGTGGCGCGCCGTCCGGCCCGGTGCGGTCCTGGAAGAGGAGCGCGTGCAGGCTCGCGTCCAGCAGTGCCGGGTGGACGCCGAAGCCCGTGGTGGGCAGGTCGGTGGGCAGCGCCACCTCGGCGTAGAGGTCCGTGCCCAGGCGCCAGCAGGCCGCCAGGCCCTGGAAGGCGGGGCCGTAGCCGAGGCCGAGCCGTGCCAGCTCCTGGTAGAGGGTGCCGGTGTCCAGCGCGGTCGCACCGGCGGGCGGCCACTGCTCTGCCGCCCACGGCGCCGGCCCGTCGGGGTCGGTGCGGTCGAGCAGCCCGGTCGCGTGCCGGGTCCAGGGCTGCTCCTCCTCGTCCTGATCGGTCCCAGCGCGCCGCGCGTGGATGTCGATCGGCCGCCGCCCGGCCTCGTCGGGGGCGCCGACCACGAGCTGCAGGTGGACGTCGCCGTCCACGGGCAGCACCAGCGGCCCCTCCAGGGTGAGGTCCTCGACCCGGTCGCAGCCCGCCTGCCGACCGGCCTCCAAGGCGAGGTCGACGAACGCGGTGCCGGGCAGCAGCACGGTGCCCGCCACCGCGTGGTCGGCCAGCCAGGGGTGGGTGCGCAGCGAGAGACGGCCGGTGAGGACCAGGGTCCGGTCACCGGCGAGGTCCAGGGTGGCGCCGAGCAGGGGGTGTCCGGTCACCCGCTGGCCCAGGCCCGCCGCATCCACCGTGACGAGGGGCGAGCCGAGCCAGTAACGATCCTTCTCGAAGGGGTAGTTGGGCAGTTCGACCGGGCGTCGCCCGGTGCCGAACGCGGCACTGAAGTCCACCTCGACGCCACGGACGTGCAGCGCCGCGAGAGCCAGCAGCACGCCTTGGACGGCGGACACGTCACGGCGGCCCGCGGCGCCGAGCACGGCGCCCGGGTCGTCGGGCAGGCAGTCGACCAGCATCGCGGTGAGCACCGGCTGCGGCCCCAGTTCGAGGTGGTTCACCACGCCCTGCGCGACCAACTCGCGGACGCAGTCGGCGAACCGCACCGCCTCGCGGGCGTGCCGCACCCAGTACTCGGGGTCGCCCAGGCCGCCGCTCTCGATCCGTCCGGTCAGGGTGGAGACGATCGGGATCCGCGGTTCGGCGAACGCCGCCTTTGCCGCGACCGCGCGCAACCCGTCCAGCATCGGTTCCATCAACGGCGAGTGAAAGGCATGACTGACCGTCAGTTGCTTGGTCCTGCGACCAAGTTCACGGAAGTGTTCGGCGAGCTCGGCGACCGCCGCCGCCTCGCCGGAGAGGACCACGGAGCCCGGTCCGTTCAGCGCCGCGATCCCGACCCGGTCACCGTAATCGGCCAGCAGCGGGCGGACCTCCTGCTCGGCCGCCTGGACCGAGACCATCGCGCCGCCGGCCGGCAGCTCCTGCATCAGCCGGCCGCGTGCGGCGACCAGCGCGGCCGCATCGGGCAGCGACAGAACGCCGGCGACATGGGCGGCGGCGAGCTCGCCGACGGAGTGCCCGGCCAGCAGGTCGGGCACCGCGCCGAAGCTCTCCAGCAAGCGGAACAGGGCGGTGCCGTAGGCGAAGAGTGCGGGCTGGGTGTAGCCGGTCTGGTCGAGCAGCGCCGCCTCGGGGGTGCCCGGGTCGGCGAACATGACCTCGCGCAGCGGGCGCGCCAGGTGGCGGTCGAGCTCGGCGCAGGCCTGGTCCAGGGCGGCGGCGAACACCGGGAAGGCGGCGTGCAGTTCACGGCCCATGCCGGGACGCTGGGCACCCTGCCCGGGGAAGAGGAAGGCGGTCCGGCCTGTGGTGGTCCGGCCGGTCAGCAACTCGGCTGCAGGACGCTGCTCGGCCAGGGCCAGCAGGGCCCGGCGGAAGTCGTCGGGCTCGGCCGCGACGACCACCGCCCGGTGCTCGAAGGAACCGCGGGCGGTCGCCAGCGCGTGGCCGACGTCGGCCGGCTCGGTGGCCGCCACCGACTCCAGCAGCCGCTGGGCGCTCGCCCGCAGTGCGGCCTCGCTGCGCGCGGAGAGCAGCCAGGGCAGCGCCGGGGCCGGCGGTACCGGCCCGCCGACCGGTTCAGCAGCAGGCTCGGCGACCGGTTCGGCCGGCGCCTGTTCGAGGATCACGTGCGCGTTGGTGCCGCTCAGGCCGAACGAGGAGACCGCCGCCCGCCGGGGCGCCCGCTCGGGCCACGGCCGGGCCTCGGTGAGCAGCGCGACCGTACCGTCCGACCAGTCCACGTGAGTGGAGGGTCGGTCCACGTGCAGGGTCGCGGGCAGCACGCCGCGCCGCATGGCCTCGACCGCCTTGATCACCCCGGCCACCCCGGCTGCGGCCTGGGCGTGGCCGATGTTGGACTTGATCGAGCCCAGCCAGAGCGGTCGATCGGCGGCCCGGCCGCGCCCGTAGGTGGCCAGCAGCGCCTGCGCCTCGATCGGGTCGCCGAGCGTGGTGCCGGTGCCGTGCGCCTCCACCAGGTCGACGTCCGCCGTCGTCAACCGGGCGTCGGCGAGCGCCCGTTCGATCACCTGCTGCTGGGACGGGCCGCTCGGCGCGGTCAACTGGCTGCTGGTGCCGTCGGAGTTGACGGCGGAGCCGCGCAACACGGCCAGCACGGGGTGTCCGTGGGCGTGAGCATCGGAGAGCCGCTCCAGCAGCAGCATGCCGACGCCCTCGGACCAGATCGCGCCGTCCGCCGCCTCCGCGAAGGACTTGCAGCGGCCGGCCGGGGAGAGGCCGCGCTGGCGGCTGAACTCCACGAAGGCCGCCGGCGTCGCCATCACGGTCGCCCCGCCGGCCAGCGCCAGCCCGCACTCCCCCAGCCGCAGCGCCCGCATCGCCAGGTGCACGGCGACCAGCGAGGAGGAGCAGGCCGTGTCCACGGTCAGGGTGGGCCCGCGGAAGCCGAACTGGTAGGAGATCCGCCCCGAGGCGATGCTGCCCGCGCTGCCCACGCCCAGGAACCCCTCCAACTCGGCGGGGGCCGGCCTGGCCTGCTCGGCGTAGTCGTTGTACATCACCCCGGCGAACACCCCGGTGTCGCTCTCGCGCAGGGTGGCCGGGTCGACCCCGGCGTTCTCCAGCGCCTCCCAGGTGGTCTCGAGCAGCAACCGCTGCTGCGGGTCGGTGGCCAGCGCCTCACGCGGGCTCATCCCGAAGAAGTCCGGGTCGAACTCGGCCGCGTCGTACAGGAATCCACCCTCCCGCACATAGCTCCTGCCCGACCGCTCCGGATCCGGGTCGTACAGACCCGCCAGATCCCAACCACGATCGGTCGGGAACTCCCCGATCGCGTCCACACCCTGCTCCACCAGCCGCCACAACTCCTGCGGCGAACGCACCCCACCCGGATAGCGGCAGGCCATCCCGACGATCGCGATCGGCTCCCTGACCCGCTCCTCGGTGTCGGTCAACCGCTGCCGGGTCTGACGGAGTTCGGTGGTGGCCCGCTTGAGGTAGTCGCGGAGCCGGTCCTCGTTGGTGGTCACGTGAGCCTCTCGTTCGGGTCGGCCGCCAGGTGCTGTGGTCACGAGCGCCCCAGTTCGTCGTCGAGCACGGAGAACAGTTCGTCGTCGGTCACCGACTCCAGGTCCTCCTCGCCTGCGTCGGCCGGCTGGGCCGGTCGCAGCCGGCCCAGCAGCGCCGCCAGCCGCAGCTCGATCCGGCTGTCGGCGGGCAGGGCGGCGAGGGTGCCTTCGAGGCGGTCCAGCTCGGCCAGCACCGGGAGCAGCGGATCGCTGTCCCCGGCCCCGAGTTGCCCATCGAGGTGCTCGGACAGGGCGTTGATGGTGGGGTGGTCGAAGAGCACGGTGCTGGGCAGGCGCAGCCCGGTGACCCGGTTGAGCCGGTTGCGCAGCTCGACCGCGGTGAGCGAGTCGAAGCCGAGGTCGAGCAGGCCGCGGTGGATCTCCAGGGCGTCGGGGGTCGGGTGGGCCAGCACCGCCGCGACCTGGCGCCGGACCAGATCGATCACCGCCTGGCGGCGCTCCTTTCCGGCGAGGCCGGCCAGCCGTTGCTTCAACTGCTCGGCGTCCAGCGGCCCCGCGCCCTCGGCGGCCCGCCGCCGGGTACCGGCGCCCGCCAACTGCTGGAGGATCCCCGGCAGGGTCCCCTCGGCGGCCCGGGCACGCAGCCCGGCCGTGTCGAACCGGGCGGTGAGCAGCGCCGGTTGGGGCAGCCGCAGGGCCGCGTCGAAGAGCGCGAGCCCGTCCGCCGCGGACATCGGGGCGATGCCGCCGCGAGCCAGCCGGTCCCGGCCCGCCGCGCCGAGTTGCTCGGTCATCTCGCTCTCGTCGGCCCACAGGCCCCAGCCGAGCGACACCGCGCCGACCCCGCTGTCCTGGCGGAACCGGGCCAGCGCGTCCAGGAAAGCGTTGGCCGCACCGTAGTTGGCCTGCCCGGGGTTGCCCAGGGTGCCGGCCGCCGAGGAGAAGAGCACGAAGGCGGCGAGGCCGGTGTCCCGGGTCAGCTCGTGCAGGTGCCAGGCGGCGTCGACCTTCGGGCGCAGCACCTCGGTGAGTCGCTTCGGGGTGAGCGCGGCGGTGGTGGCGTCGGCCAGCACACCGGCGGCGTGCACCACCGCGGTGAGCGGGTGCTCGGCCGGGATCCCGGCGAGCAGCGCGGCCAGCGCCGCGCGGTCGGCGGTGTCGCAGGCCAGCGTGGTCACCTCGGCGCCGAGCTCGGCGAGTTGGGCCGCCAGCCGGTCGGCGCCCGGGGCCGCCGGGCCGCGCCGGCTGGTCAGCAGCAGATGGCGGACGCCGTGCTCGGTGACCAGGTGACGGGCCACCAGGCCGCCGAGGGTGCCGCCCGCGCCGGTGATCAGCACGGTCCCCTCGGGGTCGAGCGCGGCGGCCTGCGCGGTGGCGGCGGGCACCCTGGCCAGCCGGGGTTCGTACACCGTCCCGGCCCGCACGACCGTCTCCGGCAGGCCGGTGGCGAGCGCGGCAGCCAGGTCCGTCCGGTCCACCCGGTCGGCGTCGACCAGCACCAGACGGTCCGGCTCCTCCTGCTGGGCGGCCCGCACCAGGCCCCGGACGGCGGCGCCGGCCAGGTCGGCGAGCCGGTCGCCGTCGACGGCGGCCACCGCGCCCGAGGTGAGCACGACCAGCCTGGACCGCGCGAAGCGCTCGTCGGCCAGCCACCACTGGACGGTCTCCAGCACCCGCCGGGCGGTCGCGTGCACCCGCTCGGGGACCTCGGCGGCCGCGCCCGTCTCGACGGGCACCGGCAGCACCACCTGGTCGGGCACCGGCAGGCCGCCGGCCAGCGCCTCGGCCAGGGCGGCCGGGTCCGCGAACACGTCGATGTCGGCGTGGGCGCCGCTGTCGGCCCAGGCGAGGTCGCCCAGGACGGCCCAGCGCCCGGGCGCGGCGGCCGGCTGCACGGCGTGCCGGACCCAGCCGACCGCAGTGGGCGCCGGGGCCTGGCTGCCCGCCCTGGCCAGCTGTTCGGCCGTGACCGGCCGGGCCAGCATGGACGCGACCGAGGCGAGCGGCGCGCCGGTGTGGTCCGCGAGGGTCACCGAGAAGGCGTCCGGTCCGCTGGGCGACAGCTTCACCCGGGCCCGGGTCGCACCGGCCGCCTGCAGGGCCACCCCGCTCCAGGCGAACGGCAGGCGCAGCCCGCCCTCGCCGGCCCGCAGGGTCTGCAGGGCCGCGACGTGCAACGCCGCGTCCAACAGTGCGGGGTGGATGCCGAAGCCGCCGGCCTCGGTCTCCTCGGGCAGCGCGATCTCGGCGTACAGGTCCTCGCCCAGGCGCCACGCGGCGCGCAGCCCCTGGAAGACCGGGCCGTAGTCGAGTCCGAATCCGCTGAAGGCGGCGTACGGGTCCACGAGTTCCAGCGGCTGGGCACCGGGCGGCGGCCAGGCCGTGAGGTCCGCGGCGGCCGGCTGCGGGGCGTCCGGCGTGAGGGTGCCGGTGGCGTGCCTGGTCCAGTCCGGGCCGTCGTCGGCCCTGGAGTGCACGGTGACCGGTCGGTGGCCGTCCTCGTCCGCCTGGCCGACGGTGACCCGCAGCTGCACGGCGCCCGCGGCGGGCACCACCAGCGGGGCCTCGACGGTCAGCTCCGCGACGCCCGCGCAGTCGGCGTACCGGGCCGCGTGCAGGGCGAGTTCGGCGAACGCGGCGCCCGGCAGCAGTACCGTCTCCAGCACGGCGTGGTCGGCGAGCCAGGGGCTGGTGTCGGCGGCCAGCCGGCCGGTGAGCACCACGCCCTGGCCGTCGGCGAGTTCGATCGCGGCGCCGAGCAGCGGGTGGTGGGTGCTGGTCTGCCCGAGGCCGGCCGCGTTCTCCTCGGCGGCCGGCGCGTCCAGCCAGTAGCGGCGTCGGTCGAAGGGGTAGGTCGGCAGCTCGACCCGGCCGGTCGCGCCGGTGGCCAAGGCGGCCCAGTCCACCGCCACGCCCTGGACATGGGCCTCCGCCGCGGAGCGCAGGAAGCGGTCCAGGCCGCCCTGGTCCCGGCGCAGGGTGCCGAGCACGGCGCCCGCCTCGTCCACGGTGTCGCCGATCGCTCCGGTCAGCACCGGGTGCGGGCTCACCTCGACGAAGGCGCGGTGGCCGGCGCCGAGCAGCGCCCGGACGGTCGGCTCCAACAGCACGGTACTGCGCAGGTTCTGGTACCAGTAGCGGCTGCCGAGCACGGTGGTGTCGGGCAGCAGCTCACCGCTGACGGTCGAGTAGAACGGGACGCCGGCCGGGCGCGGGGTGATGTCCTGGAGGAGTTCGGCGAGCCGGTCCTCGATCGCCTCGACGTGCGGGGTGTGCGAGGCGTAGTCCACCGGGATGCGGCGGGCCCGCACGCCGGTCGCCTCGCACTGGGCGAGCAACTCGTCCAGCGCCACCGGCTCGCCGGCCACCACGGTGGCGCCGGGGCCGTTGAGTGCGGCCAGGTGGATCCGGCCCTGCCACGCGGTGAGCAGTTCGGTGGCCGCGGGCGCGGGCAGCGGCACCGAGACCATGCCGCCGGTGCCGGCCAGCGCGGCCAGCGCCTGGCTGCGCAGCGCCACCACCTTGGCGGCGTCGCTCAGCGAGAGCGCGCCGGCCACGCAGGCCGCCGCGATCTCGCCCTGCGAGTGCCCGATCACCGCGGCCGGCTCCACGCCGAGCGAGCGCCAGAGTTCGGCCAGCGAGACCATCACCGCCCACAGCACCGGCTGCACCACGTCCACCCGATCGAAGCCGGGCGCATCCGGCGCCGAGCGCAGCACGTCGAACAGCGACCAGTCGGTGAACTCGGCCAGTGCCGCCGCGCATTCGGCCAACCGCTCGGCGAACACCGGTGCGGACTCCAGCAGTTCGAGCGCCATCCCGACCCACTGCGAACCCTGACCCGGGAAGACGAACACCGCCCGGCCGTCCGAGCCGTCGGCACGACCCTGCACCAACTGTTCGGCGGAGTCGGCCGCGGCGAGCGCGTCGAGCCCGTCGAGGAAGCCCGCCCGGTCGGCCGCGACGATCGCGGCGCGGTGTCCGAGCGTGCCGCGGGTGGTCACCAGGGCGTGGGCGATGTCGGCCGGCGCGAGGTCGGTGCGCTGCCGGACGAGTTCGCCCAGCCGCCCGGCCTGGTCGCGCAGCGCGGCCGCCGAGCGGGCCGAGAGCAGCCAGGGCAGCGGGGTGCCGAGGGCGTCGGGCCGCGGCTCCTGCACCGGCTGCGGCTCGGGGGCCGGCTGCGGTGCCTGTTCGAGCAGCAGGTGGGCGTTGGTGCCGCTGATGCCGAAGGAGGAGATGCCGGCCCGGCGCGGGCGGCCCTGCTGGGGCCACGGCAGTTCCTCGGTCAGCAGCCGGACCGCGCCCGCCGACCAGTCGATGTGCGGTGACGGCTCGTCGACGTGGATGGTCCTGGGCAGCACACCGTGCCGCATGGCCTGCACCATCTTGATCACCCCGGCCACCCCGGCCGCCGCCTGGGCGTGGCCGATGTTGGACTTGATCGAGCCGAGCCAGAGCGGCTGGTCGACCGGGCGGTCCTGCCCGTAGGTGGCCAGCAGCGCCTGCGCCTCGATCGGGTCGCCGAGCGTGGTGCCGGTGCCGTGCGCCTCCACCACGTCGATGTCGGTGGCGGCGAGTCCCGCGTCGGCCAGCGCCCGGCGGATCACCCGCTCCTGCGCGGGGCCGTTGGGCGCGGTGAGCCCGTTGCTCGCGCCGTCCTGGTTCACCGCCGAGCCGCGGATCACCGCGAGGACCTCGTGACCGCGCGCCCGGGCGTCGGAGAGCCGCTCCAGCAGCAGCATGCCGACGCCCTCGGACCAGATCGCGCCGTCCGCCGCCGCCGAGAAGGACTTGCAGCGCCCGTTCGGGGAGAGGCCGCGCTGGCGGCTGAACTCCACGAAGGCCGCCGGCGTCGCCATCACCGTCACGCCGCCCGCCAGCGCCAGGTCGCACTCGCCCCGGCGCAGCGCCTGCGCGGCCAGGTGCATGCCGACCAGCGAGGAGGAGCAGGCGGTGTCCACGGTGACCGCGGGCCCCTCGAAGCCGAAGGTGTAGGCCACCCGGCCCGAGGCGATGCTGCCCGCGCTGCCACTGACCAGGAAGCCCTCCAGGTCCTTGGGGATCCGCTGGACGCGCGAGGCGTAGTCGTTGTACATGATCCCGGCGAACACCCCGGTCGCGCTGCCCCGCAGGCCGGCCGGATCGATCCCGGCGTTCTCCAGCGCCTCCCAGGTGGTCTCGAGGAGCAGCCGCTGCTGCGGGTCGGTGGCCAGCGCCTCGCGCGGGCTCATCCCGAAGAAGTCCGGGTCGAACTCGGCCGCGTCGTACAGGAATCCACCCTCCCGCACATAGCTCTTGCCCGACCGCTCCGGATCCGGGTCGTACAGACCCGCCAGATCCCAACCACGATCGGTCGGGAACTCCCCGATCGCGTCCACACCCTGCTCCACCAGCCGCCACAACTCCTGCGGCGAACGCACCCCACCCGGATAGCGGCAGGCCATCCCGACGATCGCGATCGGCTCATCGACAGCCGCCGCCACGGGCGCCACCGCCGGCCCGCCCACCACCGCACCGAGCAACCTGGTGCGCAGGTAGGCCGCCAGCGCGGCAGGGCTGGGGTGGTCGAAGACCAGGGTGGCGGGCAGCTTCAAGCCGGCCCTGGTGCTGAGCCGGTTGCGCAGCTCCACCGCGGTCAGCGAGTCGAACCCGAGGTCCTTGAAGGCCCGTTCGGGGTCGACGGTCTCCGGGTTGCCGTGCGCCAGCACGGCGGCCACCTCGGCGCGGACCAGGTCGACCAGCACCCGGTGCTGCTCGGCCTCGGAGCGGCCGGTCAGCAGCTCGGCCGCCGAGCCGGCGGCGGGGCGCGCCGTCGCCCGGCGGGTGGGGATGCGCACCAGGCCGCGCAGCACCGGCGACAGCGTCCCCGCGGCGGCCTGCGCCCGCAGGGCCACGGTGTCGAACCGGGCCGCGACCAGCGCGGGTTCGACGGCGGTCAGCGCGGCGTCGAACAGGGCCAGACCCTGCTCGGAGCTCATCGCCGTGATCCCGGCCCGCGCCAGCCTGGCCCGGCCGGCCTCGCCCAGCCCGGCGGTGAGCCCGCTCTCCTGGGCCCACAGGCCCCAGGCCAGCGAGACCGCGGGCAGGCCCTGGTCACGGCGGTGCGCGGCGAGCGCGTCCAGCCCGGCGTTGGCGGCGGCGTAGGCCGCCTGGCCCGGGTTGCCGACGGTCCCGGCGAGCGAGGAGAAGAGGACGAAGGCCGACAACTCGTGTGCTCGCGTGAGTTCGTGCAGGTGCCAGGCGCTGTCGGTCTTGGCGCGCAGCACCGGGGTGAGCCGCTCAGGCGTCAGCGCGTCGAGGGTGGCGTCGTCGAGCACACCGGCGGTGTGCACCAGCCCGGTGAGCGGGTGGTCGGCCGCGACCGTGGCCAGCAGGGCCGCCACCGCGTCGCGGTCGGCGACATCGCAGGCGGCGACGGTCACCCGGGCGCCCGACTCGCCGAGTTCGGCGACGAGTTCGGCCGCGCCGGGGGCGGCGGGTCCGCTGCGGCTGGTCAGCAGCAGGTCGCGCACGCCGTGCTCGGCGACCAGGTGACGGGCCACCAGCGAGCCGAGGGTGCCGGTGCCGCCGGTGACCAGCACGGTGCCGCCCGGAGCGAACGCCGGGCTCGCCGTGGCCGGCTCGGCGGCTTCCCGTGCCGAGAGCCGCGGGACGAGGAACACGCCCGCGCGCAGGGCCAGTTGTTCCTCACCGGTGGCCAGCGCGGCCGCCAGGGCCGGGCCGTCGACCGGCTGATCGCTGTCGAGCAGGACGATGTGGTCCTGGTGCTCCGCCTGGGCGGTGCGGACCAGTCCCCAGAGCGCCGCCGCAGCCGGGTCCGCCACCGGCTCGCCCGGCCGCGCCGGCACGGCGCCCCGGGTGAGCACCACCAGCCTGGCTCCGGCGAGCGGGCCGGCCGAGCACTGCTGAATCACCGTCAGAACGGTTGCTGCCAAAGCATGCAGGCGCTCGACCGAGTCCGCCGCAACGGGCGGAACCGGCAGCACGACGATGTCCGGCAGCGTGGCGCCCGCCTCGACGGCGGCACCGAGCGCCGCGAGGTCCAGCGGCTGGGCGGCGCCCTCGTCGGCGGCGTCCTCGTCGCCCGCGGCCGAGGGGTCGAGCCAGGCCACGGTGAGGTCGTCCAGCGCCGAGCCGGTGACCGGGCCATCGGCCGCCGAGCCCACCGTCTCGGTCCAGACCGTGCGGTAGAGCGTCCCGCCGGTGCCACCGGTCAGCCGGTCCGGCGAGATGGGCCGCACCGAGAGCGCGTCCACGCTGAGCACCGCGGCGGCCTGCGGGTCGGTCGCGGTGATCCGCACCCCGCCGGAGCCGTCCGGCGACAGTCGCACCCGCAGCTCGGTGGCGCCCGTGCGGTGCACGGCGGTGCCGCTCCAGGCGAACGGCAGTCGCAGTTCCTCGGCCCGGCCCGCGTCCCCGCTGCCGGTCGGCGCCAGGACTCCCAGCGCCACCGGGTGCAGCGCCGCGTCCAGCAGGGCCGGGTGCAGGCCGAAGCCGTCGGCGGCGGTGTCCGGGGCGAGCCGCACCTCGGCGAAGACCTCCTCGCCGCGCTGCCAGAGGCGCTGCAGCCCCTGGAAGGCGGGGCCGTAGTCGTAGCCCCGCAGCGCGAGCCGCTCGTAGGCATCGGCCAGGCCGACGGCCTCGGCGCCGGCCGGCGGCCAGAGCGCGGCCCACTCGGTGTCGTGGCCGACCGGTTCGGCCGGCGCCAGGGTGCCCGCCGCATGCCGGGTCCACGGTTGTTCGGTCGGCTGAGCCGCCGCCCGCCCGTACACGGCGATCCGGCGCCGGCCGGTCTCGTCCAGCGCACCCAGGAACAGCTGCAGTTCGACGCCGCCCTGCTCCGGCAGCGCCAGCGGGCTCTCCAGGGTGAGGTCCTCGACCTGCGGGCAGCCCACCGTGGCACCGGCTGCGGCGGCCAGCTCCACCAGCCCGGCGCCGGGCACCAGCACGGTGCCGGTGACGGCGTGGTCGGCAAGCCACGGATGGGTGCGCAGCGAGAGCAGCCCGGTGAACACCAGGCCCTGCTCGTCGCCGAGTTCGACCGCCGCACCGAGCAGCGGGTGGTCGGCGCGGTGCAACCCCGCCGAGGTCACGTCGCCGGACTCCCGCGACGCGTCCAGCCAGTAGCGCTCGTGCTGGAAGGCGTAGGTCGGCAGCTCGACCGGCGCGGCCGGCCGGGCCGCGACCAGCGCGGGCCAGTCGACCGTGCCGCCGTGCACCTGGGCCTCGGCCAGCGAGCCGAGGAAGCGGTCCCAGCCGCCGTCGTCGCGGCGCAGCGAGCCCACGGCCACCGCCGGGCTGGCGGCCTGCTCCAGCGTCTCCTGGATGCCGGTCACCAGGACCGGGTGAGCACTCGACTCGATGAAGAGCGAGCAGCCCAGCTCCAGTGCGGCGGCGGTGGCGAGGTCGAAGCGCACCGTGCCGCGCAGGTTGCGGTACCAGTAGTCGGCGTCGAGCTCCGTCGTGTCCACCGCGGTTCCGGTGACCGTGGAGAGGAACGGGATGGTGGTGGCGCGCGGGGTGACCGGCGCCAGCAGCTCCAGGATCTCGGCACGGATCCGCTCGACGTGCACCGAGTGGGAGGCGTAGTCCACCGCGATCATCCGGGCCCGGTGCCCGGCGGCGGTGAGTTCCTCGTGCAGCGCGGCCAGCGCATCGGGATCGCCGGAGACGACGGCCGAGGCGGCGCCGTTCACGGCGGCGAGGGACAGGGTGTCCTCGCGGCCGGCGAGCAGGGCGGTCAGTTGCTCGGCGGGCAGCGCGACGGACATCATGCCGCCGGTGCCGGCCAGCGCGCCGATCGCCTGGCTGCGCAGCGCCACCACGCGTGCGCCGTCCCGCAGCGAGAGCGCTCCGGTGACGGTGGCGGCGGCGATCTCGCCCTGGGAGTGGCCGATGACCGCGGCCGGCTCCACGCCGAGCGAGCGCCAGAGTTCGGCGAGCGAGACCATCACCGCCCAGAGCGCGGGCTGCACCACGTCCACCCGCTCGAAGCCGGGCGCACCCGGCGCCGAGCGCAACACCTCCAGCAACGACCAGTCGGTGAACTCGGCCAGCGCCGCCGCACACTCGGCCAACCGCTCAGCGAACACCGGCGCGCTGTCCAGCAGTTCCAGCGCCATCCCGACCCACTGCGAACCCTGGCCCGGGAAGACGAACACCGGCTTCGCCGCCAACCGCGCTGCGCCGATAGTTAGTTGGGCAGCCGACTCAGCACGGGACAGCGCCTCCAGGCCAACCAGCAGAGCGGCCCGATCCGCACCGACCACCACCGCGCGATGCGCCAACCCCGCGCGATGCGCCAACGCAGCCGCGATCTCGGCCGGGCGCAACTCGGCACGCTCCGACACGTGCTGGTGCAGACGCCGGGCCTGCTCCCGCAGCGCCCCCTCACCCTTCGCCGACAACACCCACGCCACCGGGCCGCCTTCATCCTCGGACGCGGCTTCGACCTCGAAAGGCTCAGCCTGCTCCAGGATCACGTGCGCGTTCGTCCCACTGATCCCGAACGACGACACCCCCGCCCGACGCGGCCGCCCGTCCACCTCCCACGGCACCGGCTCCGTCAGCAGCGACACCCCGCCCGCCGACCAATCCACATGCGGCGACGGCGCATCCACATGCAGCGTCCGCGGCAACACACCATGCCGCATCGCCTCAACCATCTTGATCACACCCGCCACACCCGCAGCCGCCTGCGTGTGGCCGATGTTCGACTTGATCGAGCCGAGCCAGAGCGGCTGATCGGCCGGCCGGTCCTGCCCGTAAGTCGCCAGCAGCGCCTGCGCCTCGATCGGATCCCCCAGCGCCGTCCCAGTGCCGTGCGCCTCCACCACGTCCACCTCGGCAGCCGACAGCCCCGCCACCGCCAACGCCCGCCGGATCACCCGCTGTTGCGAGGGCCCGTTCGGCGCCGTCAACCCGTTCGACGCACCGTCCTGATTCACCGCACTACCGCGCACCACCGCCAGCACCGGATGCCCGTTACGCCGCGCGTCCGACAACCGCTCCAGCACCAGCAGCCCGACACCCTCACCCCAGCCGGTGCCGTCGGCGGCCGCCGCGAACGGCTTGCACCGCCCGTCCGGCGCCAACCCGCGCTGCCGGCTGAACTCCACGAACACCGCCGGAGTGGCCATCACCGCCACGCCGCCGGCCAGCGCCAGCGAGCACTCCCCGCCGCGCAGCGCCTGCGCCGCCAGGTGCAGCGCCACCAGCGACGAGGAGCAGGCCGTGTCCACGGTGACCGCAGGACCCTCGAACCCGAAGCTGTAGGAGACCCGACCCGAGGCCACACTGCCCGCGCTGCCGCTGACCAGGTAGCCCTCGAAGCCGTCCGGGGCCTGGTTGTGCCGGGAGCCGTAGTCGTCGTACATCACGCCGGTGAACACCCCGGTGTCGCTGCCCGCCAGCGTGGCCGGGTCGATCCCCGCCCGCTCCAGCGCCTCCCAGCCGGTCTCCAGCAGCAGCCGCTGTTGCGGGTCGGTGGCCAGCGCCTCGCGCGGGCTCATCCCGAAGAAGTCCGCGTCGAACTCCGCCGCCTCGTACAGGAATCCACCCTCCCGCACATAACTCGTGCCGCTGTGCTCGGGATCCGGATCGTAGAGCCGCTCCAGATCCCACCCACGATCGGTCGGGAAACCACCGATGACGTCGCCGCCTTCAGCGACCACCCGCCACAGGTCCTCCGGCGAACGGATCTCCCCCGGATAGCGGCAGGCCATGCCGACGATCACCACCGGATCGTCGTCGAGCTCGCCACGCAGCCCGGTGACAGGGACCAAGGCCGTTGCTGTGCCCAGCAGTTCGCTGTGCAGCCGACCGGCCAGCGCGTTCGGGGTGGGATGGTCGAAGACCAGGGTGGCCGGCAGCCGCAGCCCGGTGGCCGCGTTCAGCCGGTTGCGCAGCTCGACCGCGGTCAGCGAGTCGAAGCCGAGCTCCTTGAACGCCCGCGCCGGGTCGACCGCTTCGGCGCCGGCGTGGTTGAGCACGGCGGCCACCACGCCGCGGACCAGGGCGAGCAGCGTCTCGCGCTGCTGGGCCTCGGGCAGGTTCCGCAGCCGGTCCGCCAGCGTGGCCGCGTCCGGGTCGGCGCCGCCCTGGGCCGAGCGCCGCACCGGGGTGCGGACGAGACCCCGCAGCAGCGGCGGCAGGTCGCCGGCGACCGCGCGGGCCCGCAACGCCCTGAGGTCCAACCGGGCCGGCACCGCGAGGTGGGTGTCCGAGGCGAGCGCGGCGTCGAAGAGCGCGAGGGCGAACTCGGCCGGCATCGGCGCGAGTCCGGTCCTCGCCATCCGGGCATGTTCGGTCTGCCCGAGGTGGCCGGTCATCCCGCTGCCGTCGGCCCACAGGCCCCAGGCGAGCGCGAGGGCGGGCCGGCAGGCGGCCCGGCGCTGGGCGGCCAGGGCGTCGAGGACCGCGTTGGCGGCAGCGTAGTTGGCTTGCCCCGCCGTGCCCAGGGTGCCCGCGATGGAGGAGAAGAGCACGAACGCCGAGAGGTCCAGGTCCGCGGTCAACTCGTGCAGGTGCCAGGCCGCGGCGGCCTTGGCATGCAGCACGGCGGCCAGTTGCTCCGGCGTCAGCCGGTCGACCGTCCCATCGTCCAGCGTGCCGGCCGCGTGCACGACGGCCCGCAGCGGGCGACTGGCCGGGAGCAGCGCGAGCAGGTCGCCGAGCGCCACGCGGTCGCCGGCGTCGCAGGCGGCGACGGTAACCCGGGCGCCCGACTCGCTGAGTTCGGCGACGAGTTCGGCCGCGCCGGGGGCGGCGGGTCCGCTGCGGCTGGTCAGCAGCAGGTCGCGCACGCCATGCTCGGCGACCAGGTGGCGGGCCAGCAGCGAGCCGAGGGTGCCGGTGCCGCCGGTGATCAGGACGGTGCCGTCGGCGCCGAACCGACCGGCAGGGAGGGCCTGTTGCAGAGCAGTCTGCGCCGAAGCGTCGGGCGCGGGGACGAGGCGGGCCAGGCGCGGGGCGTGGCAGTGCCCTCGCCGGACGGCGAGCTGCGGTTCGCCGCTCGCCAGTGCGGCGGCGACGGACCGCGCGGTCCACTCGTCGGCGTCCAGCAGGATCAGCCGGCCCGGGTGCTCGCTCTGCGCGGAGCGCACCAGGCCCCAGACCGCCGCCGCGGCGAGGTCGGTGACCTCGGCCGGATCGCCGACCGCCGCCGCACCCCGGGTCAGCACGACCAGCGGCGTGCCGGCCAGCCGCTCCTCGGCCAGCCAGTCCTGCAGCGTCCGCAGCACCCGGGTGGTCGATTCGGCCACCGCATCGATCGGCCCGGCCAGGTCGGAGCCGGGGCTGCGGAGCACGGGCAGCACGACCGCCTCGGGCAGCGGGTCCTGCGCGGCCACGGCCGGCACGTCGGCCAGCGGCGTGCCGAACTCGACCGCGCCGAACTGCGGGGCGAGCACCGCCCAGTGGCCCGGCTCAACCGAGGACACCGCCTCGACGCGGGTCCAGTCGATACCGAACAGCGCCTGGCGGGCCGGGTCCTGGGCGTCGGTGAGCCCGTCGGCCGAGATCGGCCGCAGTTCCAGCGAGGCCACCGAGACCACGGCCTGCCCGGTCCCGTCCACGGCGCTGAGCGAGATTCCGCCCGGGCCGTGCGGAGCGATCGTGACGCGCAGCGCGGTGGCGCCCACCGCGTGCAGCCGGACGCCGCTCCAGGAGAACGGCAGCAGGCCGGGCTCGCGCTCACCGAGCAGGCCGAGCACCACGGGGTGCAGTGCCGCGTCCAGCAGCGCCGGGTGCAGGCCGAAACCGGCCGCCGCGCCACGGTCGTCGGCATCGAGGGCCACGTCGGCGTAGACCCGGTCGCCCGCCTGCCAGGCGGCCCGCAGGCCCTGGAAGACCGGGCCGTAGCCGTAACCCTGCTCGGCCAGGCGCTGGTATGCGCCATCCAGGGCCACCGCGGTGGCGCCGGCGGGCGGCCAGGCCCCGTCGGGCGACGGGGCGACGGACGCACCGTCACCCGGGCGCAGCAGGCCGGTGGCGTGGCGGGTCCAGGTGGGGTCCTCGTCGTCGTCCGGGCGGGAGTAGACGCCGAGTTGCCGGCTGCCCCGCCCGTCGGGCGCGCCCAGCGCGAGCTGGACGCGCACCGCGCCGCGCTCGGGCAGGATCAGCGGCGCCTCCAGGGTGAGGTCCTCGATCGTGTCGCAGCCCACGTGGTTGCCGGCCTCGACGGCCAGTTCGACGAACGCGGTGCCGGGGAGCAGCACGGTCCCCGCCACGGCGTGGTCGGCCAGCCAGGGGTGGGTGTCCAGCGCCAGCCGACCGGTCAGCAACAGGCTGTCGTCGGCGGCCAGTTCGGTCGAGGCGCCGAGCAGCGGGTGATCCGCCGTCGCCAGTCCGGCGGAGCTGACGTCGGCGTTCTCCGCAACCGGTTCCAGCCAGTAGCGGCGGCGCTGGAAGGCGTAGCCGGGCAGCGGGACGGTCCGGGCGCCGTGGCCGGCCGGCCCGGTGGGCCAGCGCACGTCGAGCCCGTTGACGTATCCCTCGGCTGCCGAGATCAGCAGCCGACCGAGGCCGCCTTCCGCACGGCGCAGCGTGGGGGCCGCCACTGCGGCCACGCCCTGCGCCTCGAAGGTCTCCTGCATCGCCATGGTCAGCACCGGGTGAGCGCTGACCTCGATGAAGACCGTGTGGCCCTGGTGCAGCAGCTCGCTGGTGACGGCCTCGAACTCCACGCTCTGGCGCAGGTTCTGGTACCAGTACTCGGCGTCGAGCAGGCCGGCATCGGCCTCGCCGCCACCGACGGTGGAGCGGAAGGCGATGGTGGGCGTGGTCGGGGCGAGCCCGGCGAGGTCGGCCAGCAGGCGCTCCCGGATCGCCGTCACATGGTCGGAGTGGGAGGCGTAGTCGACCGGCACCCGGCGGGCCCGGACGCCCTCGGCCTCGCAGGCGGCGAGGAGTTCGTCGAGCGCTTGCGGCTCGCCGGAGACCACCACCGACTGCGGCCCGTTGACCGCGGCGACGCCGATCCGGCCGGCCCACTGCGCCAGCCTGCTGCGCAGGTCGTCGACCGGCAGCGCGACGGAGACCATGCCGCCGGTGCCGGCCAGCGCGCCGAGGGCCTGGCTGCGCAGCGCCACCACCATGGCCGCATCCCGCAGCGAGAGCGCGCCGGCGACACAGGCCGCCGCGATCTCGCCCTGCGAGTGGCCGATGACCGCGGCCGGCTCGACGCCGAGCGAGCGCCAGAGTTCGGCGAGCGAGACCATCACCGCCCAGAGCGCGGGCTGCACCACGTCCACCCGCTCGAAGCCGGGCGCACCCGGCGCGGAACGCAGCACCTCCAGCAACGACCAGTCGGTGAACTCGGCCAGCGCCGCCGCACACTCGGCCAACCGCTCGGCGAACACCGGCGCGCTGTCCAGCAGTTCGAGCGCCATCCCGACCCACTGCGAACCCTGGCCCGGGAAGACGAACACCGGCTTCGCCGCCACCCGCGCTGAGCCGATTGTGAGTTGGGCAGCCGACTCAGCACGGGACAGCGCCTCGAGGCCAGCCAGCAGAGCGGCCCGATCCGCACCGACCACCACCGCCCGATGCGCCAACCCCGCCCGATGCGCCAACGCAGCCGCGATCTCGGCCGGGCGCAACTCCGCACGCTCCGAGACGTGCTGGTGCAGCCGCCGGGCCTGCTCCCGCAGCGCCCCCGCACCCTTCGCCGACAACACCCACGCCACCGGGCCGCCTTCATCCTCGGACGCGGCTTCGACCTCGAAAGGCTCGGCCTGCTCCAGGATCACGTGCGCGTTCGTCCCACTGATCCCGAACGAGGACACCCCCGCCCGACGCGGGCGGTCATTGGCGGGCCAGTCGACGGCCTCGGTGAGCAGCGACACCCCGCCCGCCGACCAATCCACATGCGGCGACGGCGCGTCCACATGCAGGGTCCGCGGCAACACACCATGCCGCATCGCCTCAACCATCTTGATCACACCCGCCACACCCGCCGCCGCCTGCGTGTGGCCGATGTTCGACTTGATCGAGCCGAGCCAGAGCGGCTGATCGGCCGGCCGGTCCTGCCCGTACGTGGCCAGCAGCGCCTGCGCCTCGATCGGATCCCCCAGCGCCGTCCCAGTGCCGTGCGCCTCCACCACGTCCACCTCGGCAGCCGACAGCCCCGCCACCGCCAACGCCCGCCGGATCACCCGCTGTTGCGAGGGCCCGTTCGGCGCCGTCAACCCGTTCGACGCACCGTCCTGATTCACCGCACTACCGCGCACCACCGCCAGCACCGGATGCCCGTTACGCCGCGCGTCCGACAACCGCTCCAGCACCAGCAGCCCGACACCCTCACCCCAGCCGGTGCCGTCGGCGGCCGCCGCGAACGGCTTGCACCGCCCATCAGGCGCCAACCCGCGCTGCCGACTGAACTCCACGAAGGTGTGCGGGGTCGCCATCACCGCCACCCCACCGGCCAGCGCCAGCGAGCACTCCCCGCTGCGGAGCGCCTGCGCCGCCAGGTGCAGCGCCACCAGCGACGAGGAGCACGCCGTGTCCACCGTGACCGCAGGACCCTCGAACCCGAAGCTGTAGGAGACCCGACCCGAGGCCACACTGCCGTGGTTCCCGACCAGCAGCAGCCCCTCGTAGCCCTCCGGCGCGCGCTGCAGCCGCGAGCCGTAGTCGTGGTACATCACCCCGGTGAAGACGCCCGTCCGGCTGCCACGCAGGGCGGCCGGGTCGATCCCGGCGGCCTCCACCGCCTCCCAGGCGGTCTCCAGGAGCAGCCGCTGTTGCGGATCGGTGGCCATCGCCTCGCGCGGGCTCATCCCGAAGAAGTCCGCGTCGAACTCGGCTGCCTCGTGCAGGAATCCGCCCTCCCGCACATAACTCGTGCCGCTGTGCTCGGGATCCGGATCGTAGAGCCGCTCCAGATCCCACCCACGATCGGTCGGGAAACCACCGATGACGTCGCCGCCCTCAGCGACCACCCGCCACAGGTCCTCCGGCGAACGGATCTCCCCCGGATAGCGGCAGCTCATCGCCACGATGGCGATCGGCTCGTCGACCGGCGCGGCCGCGCCCACCACGGCGGGCCGGCCGGACTCGGCGGAGCGGCCCTGGAGTTCCCGGTCCAGCTGGGCGACGAGCGCGGCGGCGGTCGGGTGGTCGAAGAGCAGGGTGGCCGGCAGCCGCAGCCCAGTGGCCGCGTTCAGCCGGTTGCGCAGCTCGACCGCGGTCAGCGAGTCGAAGCCGAGCTCCTTGAAGGCCCGTCCCGGGTCGACGGTGGCGGAGTCCGCGTGACCGAGCACGATCGCGACCTGCGCCCGGACCAGGTCGAGCAGTTCGTGCTCGCGGTCGGCCTGTGGCAGCGCGGCCAGCCGCTCCGCCAGGGCCGAGCCGCCGCCCGCCGCCTCGGCCGCCCGCCGGGGGGCCGTCCGGACCAGAGCGCGGAAGACGGGTGCGAGCGTGCCCGCCGCGGCCTGGGCGCGCAGCCCGGCCTGGTCGAGCCGGACCGGCACCAGGTGCGCGGCCGGCGCGGTCAGGGCCTGGTCGAAGAGAGCGAGCCCCTCTTCGGAGCCGAGCGGGACGATGCCGGCCCGGCCGAGCCTGGCCGTGTCCACCGAGGCCATCGTCCGGGTCATGCCGCTGGCCTCGGCCCACAGGCCCCAGCCGAGCGAGGTCGCGGGCAGTCCGAGCGCCCGGCGCTGGGCGGCCAGTGCGTCCAGGAAGGCGTTGGCCGCACCGTAGTTGGCCTGCCCGCCGTTGCCGGCGGTCCCCACCACGGAGGAGAAGAGCACGAAGGCCCGCAGGTCGAGACCCGCGGTGAGCTCGTGCAGGTGCCAGGCCGCGTCCGCCTTGGGCCGCAGCACCCGGTCCAGGCGGTCGGCGTCCAGCGCCTCCACCGTGCCGTCGTCCAGCAGCCCGGCCGCGTGGATCACCACGCTCAACGGGTGCTCGGGATCGACCAGTTCGAGCAGTTCCGCAAGGGCCGCGCGGTCGCCGACGTCGCAGCCGGCGATGGTGACCGCGGCGCCGTGCGCGAGAAGTTCGGCCTCCAACTCGATGGCGCCTGCGGCCTGCTGCCCGCTGCGGCTGGCCAACAGCAGGTGCCGCACGCCGTGTTCGGCGACCAGGTGCCTGGCCAGCATGGCGCCCAGCGTGCCGGTCGCACCGGTGATCAGCACCGTGCCCTCGCCGTCGAACGGCGTCACGGCGGCGGCACCGCCGTCCGCAACGGTGGCGGCCCGGCCCAGCCTGGGCACGAAGGCCGCGCCACCACGCAAAGCCAGCTGCGGCTCGGCATGCAGGAGGGCGGGCGACAGCGCCGGCCCTGCCATGTCGTCGAGGTCCAGCAGGCCGAAGCGGTCCGGGTGTTCGAGCTGCGTGGAGCGCAGCAGACCCCACGCGGCGGCGGCCGCCGGATCGTCGACCCGACCGTCCCCGGCCGCGACCGCGCCGCGAGTGACCAGCACCAGCCGGGTCCGGTCGGTGCGCGGCTCGGCCAGCCACTGCTGGACCAGGGCGAGGGCCCGGTGGGCCACCTGGTGGACAGCCGTGACGGGGTCGGCCGTGACCCGGTCGGCTGCCGCGCCCTGGCCGGCTTCCATGACGAGGCCGGTGAAGTCGGCCAGGACCAGGCCGGGCAGCTCCGCCGTCTCGTCGTGCGCGGCCAGCAGCTCACCCAGCTCGGCGAAGGGCGCGACCCGGGCGCCGGCCGCCGACAGGCCGTCGGCCAGCGCACCGCCGCCCAGCACCGTCCACTCATCGGCACCGGCCGGACCCGCCGACTCGGTGGGCAGCGCGACCGGCTGCCAGCCCAACTCGTACAGCGCGCCGCCGTGCCGTCCCGCGCCCAGCCCCTGCGGGGCGAGCGCCCGCAGCCCCAGCGCGTCCACCGAGGCCACCGGGGCGCCGGTGGCGTCCGCGACGGTCAGCGCCACGGTGTCCTCGCCGACCGGGGTGATCCACACCCGGAGCGTGCCGGCGCCCACCGCGTGCAGCCGCACGCCCGTCCAGGAGAACGGCAGCCGGGGCGGCGCGCCGGGGTCGGTCCCGGCGCCGCCGAGGTCCAGCACCAGCGGATGCAGTGCGGCGTCCAGCAGCGCCGGGTGCAGGCCGTAGCGGGCCGCCTCGGCACGCTGCTCCTCGGCGAGCGCGACTTCCGCGTACAGCTCGTCGCCCGCGCGCCAGGCCGCGCGCAGCCCTTGGAAGACCGGCCCGTACTCGTAACCCCGGTCGGCCAGCCGCTGGTAGACGTCGTCGAGGTCGAGCCGCCGCGCGCCGGCCGGCGGCCAGGCGGTGAGGCCCTCGGGCCGCCCGCCCGTCGCGGCCGCGCTCAGCAGGCCGGTGGCGTGGCAGGTCCAGAGCGCCTCATCGTCGTCGTCTTCGAGGTGCGAGTGCACGCTGACGGTCCGTCGACCGGACTCGTCCGACGCGCCCACCCGGACTTGCACCCGTACGGCACCGTGCTCGGCGACCACCAGCGGTGCCTGGAGCATCAGCTCGTCCAGTTGCCCGCAGCCCAGGTGGTCACCGGCGGCCAGCGCCAGTTCGACGAAGGCGGTGCCGGGCAGCAGCACGGTGCCGAGTACGGCGTGGTCGGCCAGCCACGGGTGGGTGTGTCGGGAGAGCCGGGTGGTGAGCAGCAACCCGTCGTCCTCGGCCAGGGTGATCCGGGCGCCCAGCAGCGGGTGGTCGGCGCCGGCCAGGCCGAGCTCGGCCGCGTCCGTGCGGGCGGGCGCGGTGATCCAGTAGCGCTGCCGTTGGAAGGCGTAGGTCGGCAGGTCGACCGGACGACGCGGCGCGGCGCCGAAGAACACCTGCCAGTCCACCACCGCACCCCGGACCAGCGCCTCACCGAACGAGGTCAACAACCGGCGCAACCCACCGTCGTCACGACGCAGCGAACCCACCGCCACCCCGCCCGCACCCAGACTCTCCAGCGTCTCGCCAATGCCCACCGTCAGCACCGGATGCGCACTGCTCTCCACGAACACCAGATGACCGTCCGCCACCAGCGCCCGCGTCGCCTCCTCGAACCGCACCGGATTGCGCAGATTCTCAAACCAGTACGAACCATCCAACGCGTCCGTGTCCATCCGGGCACCGTGCAGCGTGGAGTAGAACGCGACCTCGGACCGACGCGGCGTCAGACCCGTCAACGCCTCCGCCAACGGCTCACGCAACACCTCCATGTGCGGCGTGTGCGACGCATAATCCACCGGAACCCGCCGCGCCCGCACCCCCTCCACCTCACACGCCGCCAGCAACTCCTCCAACGCCTCGACATCACCCGCCACCACCGTCGACCCGGGCCCGTTCACCGCCGCGACGTGGATCCGCTCCGGCCACGACGCCAGCCGCGACACCACCTCAACCTCGGGCAACGGCACCGAGACCATCCCACCCGACCCCGCCACCGACGCCAACGCCCGACTCCGCAACGCCACCACCTTGGCGGCCTCGCTCAGCGACAGCGCGCCGGCCACGCAAGCCGCCGCGATCTCACCTTGCGAATGCCCGATCACCGCAGCCGGCTCCACCCCGAGCGAGCGCCAGAGCTCGGCCAGCGAGACCATCACCGCCCACAGGGCAGGCTGCACCACATCCACCCGATCGAACCCGGGCGCCCCATCCGCACCCCGCAGCACCTCGGTCAGCGACCAGTCCGTGAACGGAGCCAACGCCTCCTCACACGCAGCGATCTCCGCCGCGAACACCGCAGACTCAGCCAGCAACTCCCGCGCCATACCCACCCACTGCGAACCCTGCCCCGGGAACACGAACACCGTGCGACCACCATCCACGGCACTCCCCGACACCACACCCGCCGCCGGCTCCCCCGCAGCCACCGCCGCCAAACCCGCCAACAACTCCGCCCGATCACCCCCCAACACCACAGCCCGCTCACCGAACACCGACCGCCCCACCGCCAACCCGAACGCCAGCTCAGAGACCGGAAGTTCGGGCTGCTCATGCAGGTGACCGAGCAACTTGGCGGCCTGGGCACGCAGCGCCGCGCCGTCCTTGGCCGACAGCAGCAGGGGCAGCGGGCCGCCCAGCGCCGAGGCGGGTTCGTCAGCCGCCACCGGTTGGTCCTGTGGCGCCTCCTCCACGATCACGTGGGCGTTGGTGCCGCTGATGCCGAACGAGGAGACGCCCGCCCGGCGCGGGCGGCCGGTGGCGGGCCAGTCGACGGCCTCGGTGAGCAGCGCGACGGCTCCGTCGGTCCAGTCCACGTGCGGCGAGGGCGCGTCCACGTGCAGGGTGCGGGGCAGCCGGCCGTGGCGCAGCGCCATGACCATCTTGATCACGCCGCCGATGCCGGCCGCCGCCTGGGAGTGGCCGATGTTCGACTTCAGCGAGCCCAGGTAGAGCGGCGTGCCCGCCTGTCGGTCCTGGCCGTAGGTGGCGAGCAGCGCGCCCGCCTCGATCGGGTCGCCGAGGGTGGTCCCGGTGCCGTGCGCCTCGACCGCGTCCACGTCCGCCGTGGAGAGCCCCGCGCCGGCCAGCGCCTGCCGGATCACCCGCTCCTGCGAGGGGCCGTTGGGGGCGGTCAGGCCGTTGCTGGCGCCGTCCTGGTTGATCGCCGAGCCACGAAGCACGGCGAGCACCTGGTGGCCGTTGCGCCGGGCGTCGGAGAGCCGCTCCAGCAGCACCAGGCCCGAGCCCTCGGCCCAGCCGGTGCCGTCGGCGCCGGCCGCGAAGGCCTTGCACCGCCCGTCCACGGAGAGCCCGCGCTGCCGGCTGAACTCGACGAAGATCCCGGGGCTCGCCATCACGGCGACACCGCCCGCCAGCGCGAGACGGCAGTCGCCCTGCCGCAGCGCCTGCGTCGCCAGGTGCAGCGCGACCAGCGAGGAGGAGCATGCGGTGTCGACGGTGACGGCGGGCCCTTCGAGGCCGAAGGCGTACGCGATCCGCCCGGAGGCCACGCTGGTGGTGCTGCCGGTCAGCAGGTAGCCGTCACTGCCCTCGACGCTCTCGTGCAGCCGCGGGCCGTAGTCCTGGGCCATCGCACCCACGAAGACGCCCACCTGCTCGCCGCGCAGCGCGGCCGGGTCCAGCCCGGCCCGCTCGAACGCCTCCCAGGCGTTCTCCAGCAGCAGCCGCTGCTGCGGGTCCATCGCGGCGGCCTCGCGCGGGTTGATGCCGAAGAACGCCGGGTCGAACTGGTCGGCGTCGTAGAGGAATCCGCCCTTGCGGGTGTAGGTGGTGCCGGGCCGGGTGGGGTCGGCGTCGTAGAGCGCGTCCAGGTCCCAGCCGCGGTTCGTCGGGAAGTCCGCGACCGCGTCGCGTTCCTCGGCCACCAGCTGCCACAGGTCCTCGGGCGAGCGAACGTCACCGGGGTAGCGGCAGCTCATCGAGACGATGGCGATCGGCTCGTCGAGCCCGGCACTGGACCGGGTCACGGTGGCGCGATCCGGAGCGGCCCCGGCCAGTTCGGCGGCGAGGTGGGCGGCGAGCCGGCTCGGGGTCGGGTGGTTGAAGAGCAGGGCGGCCGGCAGCCGCAGGCCGGTGGCCTCGGCCAGCCGGTTGCGCAGCTCGACCGAGCTCACCGAGTCGAACCCGAGGCCCTTGAAGGTGTCGGCGCCCTCGACGGTGTCGCCGCTGACGTGCCCGAGCACGATCGCCACGGCGGTGCGCACCACGTCGAGCAGGATCCGGGTCCGATCGGTCTCGGGCAGCCCGGTCAGGCGCCCGGCGAGCGTCCCGGTGTCATCGGTGTCGGCCGGCTCGGCCGCCATGGCCCTGGCGGCGGCGGGGCGAGCGGAGCCGGTCGGCGCCGGGTCGGACAACTCGAGCCAGTAGCGCTGCCGCTGGAAGGCGTAGGTCGGCAGGTCGATCAGGGGGCGCGATGCGCCGCCGAAGAACACCTGCCAGTCCACCACCGCACCCCGCACCAGCGCCTCGGCGAACGAGGTCAACAACCGGCGCAACCCACCGTCGTCACGACGCAGCGAACCCACCGCCACCCCGCCCGCACCCAGACTCTCCAGCGTCTCGCCAATGCCGACAGTCAGCACCGGATGCGCACTGCTCTCCACGAACACCAGATGACCGTCCGCCACCAGCGCCCGCGTCGCCTCCTCGAACCGCACCGGATTGCGCAGATTCTCGAACCAGTACGAACCATCCAACGCGTCCGTCTCGATCCGGGCACCGTGCAACGTCGAGTAGAACGCGACCTCGGACCGACGCGGCGTCAGACCCGCCAACGCCTCCGCCAACGGCTCACGCAACACCTCCATGTGCGGCGTGTGCGACGCATAATCCACCGGAACCCGCCGCGCCCGCACCCCCTCCACCTCACACGCCGCCAGCAACTCCTCCAACGCCTCGACATCACCCGCCACCACCGTCGACCCAGGCCCGTTCACCGCAGCCACATGGATCCGCCCCGGCCACGACGCCAACCGCGACACCACCTCAACCTCGGGCAACGGCACCGAGACCATCCCACCCGACCCCGCCACCGACGCCAACGCCCGACTCCGCAACGCCACCACCTTGGCGGCCTCGCTCAGCGACAGCGCGCCGGCCACACAAGCCGCCGCGATCTCACCCTGCGAATGCCCGATCACCGCAGCCGGCTCCACCCCGAGCGAGCGCCAGAGCTCGGCCAGCGAGACCATCACCGCCCACAGGGCAGGCTGCACCACATCCACCCGATCGAACCCGGGCGCCCCATCCGCACCCCGCAGCACCTCGGTCAGCGACCAGTCCGTGAACGGAGCCAACGCCTCCTCACACGCAGCGATCTCCGCCGCGAACACCGCAGACTCAGCCAGCAACTCCCGCGCCATACCCACCCACTGCGAACCCTGCCCCGGGAACACGAACACCGTGCGACCACCATCCACGGCACTCCCCGACACCACACCCGCCGCCGGCTCCCCCGCCACCACCGCCGCCAAACCAGCGAGCAGCTCCGCCCGATCACCCCCCAACACCACAGCCCGCTCACCGAACACCGACCGCCCCGTCGCCAACCCGAACGCCAGCTCAGACACCGGAAGTTCGGGCTGCTCATGCAGGTGACCGAGCAACTTGGCGGCCTGGGCACGCAGCGCCGGCCGGGTCCGGGCGGAGACCAGGACGGGCAGCGGCTCGGGCACCACCGGGATGCTCGGCGCGGGGACCGGCAGGACGGCCGGCGGTTCGACGACCACCAGATGGCAGTTGGTCCCGCCCATGCCGAACGAGGAGACCCCGGCGAGCAGTTCGCCCTCGTGGTCCGGCCACGCGCGCAACTCGTCCTGGACCCGCAGCCGCAACTCGTCCAACGGGATGTCCGGGTTGGGCGTGCGGTAGTTCAGGCTCGCCGGGAGTTGCCGGTGGCTGACGCTCAACGCCACCTTGAGCAGGCCGACGATGCCTGCGGCGCCCTCCAGGTGACCGACGTTGGTCTTGGCGGAGCCGACCAGCAGCGGTGCGTCCGCCGTCCGCCCGGCACCCAGCACCGCCCCGAGCGCGGACGCCTCGATCGGGTCGCCGACCCGGGTGCCGGTGCCGTGCAGTTCGACGTACTGGACCCGGGCGGGGTCCACGGCGGCCCGCCGGTACGCCGCGCGCAGCACCCGCTGCTGCCCCTCGGCACTCGGCACGGTCAGTCCTTCGGAGGCCCCGTCGTTGTTGACCGCGCTGCCGGAGATGACGCAGTAGATCCGGTCACCGTCGGCGAGCGCGCGCGACAGCGGCTTGAGCACCACCGCGCCACCGCCCTCGCCCCGCACGTAGCCGTTGGCCCTGGCGTCGAAGGTGAAGCACCGCCCGTCCGGGGACAGGCCGCCGAACCGGACACTGCTCATGGTGCTCTGCGGCAGGATGTTCAGGTTCACCCCGCCCGCGATGGCCACGGTGGACTCGCCGCGCCGCAGGCTCTCGCAGGCCAGGTGCACGGCGACCAGCGAGGAGGACTGACCGGTGTCGACGGTGAGGCTGGGGCCCTGCAGGCCTAGCGTGTAGGAGACCCGGTTGGCGATGATGCTGCGATGCGAACCGGTCAGGGTGTGCCGGCCGATCGCCGCCATGCCCTGCTGGTACGCGAGGGTGGCGTAGTCGTCCCAGACCGTGCCGACGAAGACGCCGGTGCGGCTGTCCTGCAGCGCACCGGGCACCACGCCGGCGTTCTCCAGGGCCTCCCAGCTGAGTTCCAGCATCAGCCGCTGCTGCGGGTCCATGGCGGCCGCTTCGCGCGGGGAGATGCTGAAGAACGCCGGGTCGAACTGGTCGATGTGGTCCAGGAATCCGCCGTACCGGAGCGGCAACTCCGCGCTCTCCCACCGGCCTTCTGGGGCCTCGGTGATGGCGTCGACCCCGTCGCTGAGCAACCGCCAGAACTCCTCGGGAGTCGCGGCCCGGGGCAGCCGGCAGGCCAGCCCGACCACCGCGATCGGCTCGTGCTCGGCGTGCCGGGGAAGGGATGCGGAAGTGATGTCAGCCGTCACCGTGTTCGTCTCTTTCTCGTCAGAAAGGCTGTTCTTCGGGCCCGTTCGGTTCCGTCCAGCGCTCGGCGCCGGGCTCGTCACACTCCGCTCACCAGGCCGGAGTTCCGCGCCGGTACCGGCGGGTCGGTCAGCAGCCGGGCCAGCCGGTCCGCGAACCGCGCACGCGCGGCGCCCAGGTGGAAGAAGTGCCCGCCCTCGAAGCGGTGCAGCCGGAAGCCGGCGGCGGCGCGCTCCCGCCAGGCGAGCGCGTCACTCTCGCTCACCAACGGGTCTGCGGCGCCGTAGAAGATCTCGATCGGGCAGGACAGCGGTGCGCCGGGCGCGGTGTCGCGGCTCGCGCAGAGCCGCAGGTCCCCTCGGGTCAGCGCCACTGCGGCGGCCAACCAGTCCGGGTAGTCGAGCAGTTGCCGCGACAGGCCGCCGATGTCGAGCATGGTGCGCACCAGTTGGTCGTCGGACCCGGCGTAGGCGCTCACGAACGCGGCCGGCAACTGCGGCGCCCGGCACGCGCCGGCGATCAGCCGCAGCGGCGGCTCGGCTCCTCTGGCCTGCCGGACCGCCAGCAGGTCGTGCGCCACCAGCGCGCCCATGCTGTGGCCGTAGCAGGCGTACGGTCCGCTGAGGTACGGGTCGAGCTGCTCGTCGAGCTCGGCCACCAGCTCGGCCATGGTCCCGGGCAACCGGTCCCCGATCCGCCCCTCGCGGCCGGGCAGTTGGACCCTGAGGACCTCGACGCTCGGCGCCAGGGCCCGGCGCAGCGCGGTGTAGGCCGCGGCGCCGCCGCCCGCGTGGTGGAAGCAGAAGAGCCGGGGCCGTCCGTCCGCCAGGGGGCGGGAGGCCAGATAGGCGGTGGCCGGCTTCGGGCCGCCGAGCCGGTCCGCCGTCAGTCCTGCTGTCACGGTGTGCCTCCCCGGATCGTCATCACGTCATGCTCAGCGGGGATGGTTAACCGGCTCTAAGGCGGACCTTCCCCAGGCCCTGGGCCGCGACGGCCGCGACCCGGGGCGCCCTCGGCCGGACAGACCGAGCACGGCACCCCGGGTCGCCGGGAGTCAGAACGGGCGGGTCACTGGGCCGCCGGTCCGCTCGACAGGCTGGCTGCCTGCCCGGCGGGGCAGAGCTCGATCCACCCGTTGAGGGACTTGCCCATCTTGGTGATCTGGAAATGGCGCTTCCCGATCATGCCCTGGTACTTCCCCTCCACCCCGATCACCGGCAGGTACTGCCAGCTCCCCGTCTCGGCCTGGGTGATGTCGTAGAACCCCGTCGTCTCGATGACACCGTCGGAGAACTCGATCCGCTCGTCGGAGAATTCGGCCAGGTCCCCGCCCGGGAGCGTCAGCGGGACATTCGCCTTCCCGTACAGGGTGGCGACTTTCTTGCCCGTAGAGTCGTAGAGGTAGTCCAGATAAGTGGAACTGCCGCCGATGCTGTGCGGGTAGGGGCCGCCGAGATCGCGAACCGAGCCGTCCAGGATCGTCTCGGTCATGTCCTTCATGGTGATGCACGTCTGCCCGGGGGCCGGCGCCGCCGCCCCGGCCGCGGCGGCATCGATGCTGGTCGGCCCGACCAGTACGGCGGCGGTGGAAAGCGCCGCCACCAGGGCGGCGAGCGCCGCCAGACCAGTGCGTGAACGAAACCCGAAGGCCATGGCCTTCCTTCCCTCGCCGTCGTCTGCCTCCCGCGTCCGCCCGCCCCCGGCGGCCGGATCACGGCTGCTGCCGCCGGGAGGCTAGCCATCGACGCTAAAGCCGTCCTTACGCCTGCGGCAGCAGCCCGAAATCCTCACCCCCGCATTTCCGGAGTGGGTGCCTAAGCGGCGCGAAAGTCTTCCTTTAGCCCCGTTCGAAACTCTTCTGCGGGGCTGCCGCCGCCACAGCTTCGCGCAGAGGAGAGGGACTTGACCGAGACCACAGGCGCGTTTCCAGACTTTCCGATGGCCCGCGGGTGCCCGTTCCAGCCACCCGCCCAATACGCCGAACTGCGTGCCGAGCAGCCGGTGTCCCAGGTCACCCTGCCCAGCGGCAGTACCGCCTGGGTGCTCAGCAGCTACGAGCTGGTCCGCGAGTTCCTGGCCGACCCGCGGGGCAGCGCCGATCGCACCCTGCCGGCCTACCCGTCCATGCTGCCCCGCCAGCCGGTGTCGAGCGCGGAGGCGAAGGGTCTGCTGACCTGGATGGACCCGCCGGAGCACACCACTCACCGGCGCATGCTGGTCAACGAGTTCACCACCAAGCGGGTCGCGGCGATGGCACCGCACATCCAGCAGATCACCGACTCCTGCCTGGACGAGATGCTCCGCACCGGCGGACCGGTCGACCTGGTCCAGTCGCTCTCGCTGGCCGTGCCGTCACGGGTGATCTGCGAGCTGCTCGGGGTGCCCTACGACGACCGGGAGTTGTTCGACCAGCGCACCAACGTCATCCTCAACCACCAGAGTTCGGTCGAGGAGCGGATGACTGCCTGGCGCGCGCTGCGCGGCTACCTGCGTGACCTGGTGGCCGGCAAGGTGGCGCAGCCACAGGACGACCTGCTCAGCCGGCTGGTGAAGAAGTACCAGGAGGCGGAGATCTTCGACCTGGAGACGCTCACCGGTCTCACCAATTCGCTCCTGGTGGCGGGCCACGAGACCACGGCCAACATGATCTCGCTGGGCACCGTCTTCCTGTTGGAACACCCGGACGTGCTGGCCGATTTCAAGGCCCGGCCGGAGACCGCCCCGCAGGTCGCCGAGGAGTTGCTGCGCTACTTCAGCATCGCCGACTACTCGACCAGCCGGGTGACGACGGCCGACATCGAGATCGGCGGCGTCGTCATCCCCGAGGGCTCGGGGGTGATCGCCCTCAACTCGGCGGCCAATCACGACGAGACGGTCTTCGAGAAGCCGACCGAGTTCAACGCCCACCGGGATGCGCGCCGTCAGATGGCCTTCGGCTACGGCATCCACCAGTGCCTCGGTCAGAGCCTGGCTCGGCTGGAACTGGAGATCGTCTACACCACCCTGTTCCGCCGCATCCCGGACCTGCGGCTGACCGTTCCCGCGGAGCAACTGCGGTTCAAGCACAACGCGGCCTTCTACGGCATCTACGAGGTGCCCGTCACCTGGTGAGGCCCGCGACCTCAGCCCGACAGAGAAGAGGGAACCCATGCCCCTGGGCCTGCGCCCCCGTGCGCCACGACGCTGGGCGGCCGTGCTGCTCGGCGTCGTGGCGCTCGCCGCCGGCACGGTGTCGTGCGGGAGCCGGGCGGCGGAGCCGCAGGCCCGCCCCGGCTGCATCACCATGAAGAACCTGCGCGAGCAGCAGATCGGCGAGGTCGCGGGTCCGCTCGGCGGAAGTACCCCCGGTGTCGGCGACAGCGGGGTCTACCTGCGGGAGCTCTACGACGGCGGCACCAGCCCCGCCGCGACCGTCTACGGCGCCGGCGGCGTGCAGTTGCGCCAGTCCGACGGCCACCTGCTGGCCTACGCCGACGAACAGATCGTCTTCGACGACGGGACGGTGCAAGCCCAGGGGTTCTACGACCTCACCGATGCGACGGCGGGCGGCTCGCAGTACATCCCCACCATCGGCGCCACCGGGGTGTTCCACAACAAGGCGGGCCGCCTCACCTTCCGAACCGTGCAGCCGGGCCGGGAGTTCAGCGCCGAGATCCAGATGTGCCCCACCGGGATGTTCGGCTGACCAGACACTGATCGGAGCGGAAATGACCGGACGAGCGCGCACCGCGCTGGCCTTCCTGGCCGCGTCGCTGCCCATGCTGATGGTCTCCCTGAACAACCTCGTCGTCACCAACGCGCTGCCCGAGATCAGCCGTGACCTGTCGACCGACGTGGCCCAGCTGCAGTGGGTGGTGAACGGCTACATCCTCGCGTTCGCCGGCCTGCTGCTCACCGCCGCGGCGCTCGGCGACCGTTACGGGCGGCGGACGGTCTTCCTCTGCGGGATCACCCTGTTCGCCGCGGGTTCGATCGGCTGCGCGCTGTCGCACTCGGTGGCGACCCTGGTGGCGGCCCGGGTGCTCCAGGGCGTCGGGGCGGCAGCGGTGCAGCCGCTGTCGCTCACCCTGGTCGCCGAGGCCGCCCCGGCGAACCGGCGCAGCGCCGCCATCGGCATGTGGGGTGGCGTCAACGGTCTCGGCGTGGCACTCGGGCCGCTGGTCGGCGGTGCCGTCACCGAAGGCATGTCCTGGCAGTGGATCTTCTGGGTGAACGTGCCGGTCGCCGTGGTGGCGATCGGCCTGGTGCTGCGGGTGATCACCGAGTCCAAGGGGCGGGACGCCAGCCTCGACCTGCCCGGGATGCTGCTGGTGACCAGCGCCGTGACGCTGGCGGTGTGGGTGATCGTCCAGGCCGGCCGGGCCGGCTGGACCTCCCCGGTGGTCGTGCTGGGGGGCGCGGGCGCGGCCGCCCTGCTGGTGCTGTTCGTGCTGTGGGAGCGGGTGGCCAAGGCACCGCTGCTGCCGCTGCGCTTCTACCGGGTGCGGGCCTTCGTGCTGAGCAACGTCGCTTCGCTGGCCATGTTCTTCGGCGTGTTCGGCTCGATCTTCTTCCTGGCCCAGTACTTCCAGGGACCGCTGGGTTTCTCCCCGCTCGCCGCGGGACTGCGCACGCTGCCGTGGACGGCGATGCCCATGGTGGTCGCACCACTGGTCGGACCGTTCATCGACCGGATCGGCGGCGGACGACTGATGACCGCGGGTCTGCTGCTCCAGGCCGGTGCGCTCGCCTGGATCGCCTGGGTCGCCCGGTTCGACCTGGACTACGGCGCGCTGGTGCCGGCCCTGCTGGCCGCGGGGGTCGGCATGGGGCTGGTGTTCGCCCCGACCATGGCGGTGGTGTTGGGCTCGGTGCAGCCGCACGAGGCCGGCAAGGCGTCCGGGGCGAACAACACCATCCGCGAGGTCGGCGGAGCGCTCGGGATCGCCGTGCTGACCACGGTCTTCCACGCCCACTTCGTCGACACCAGCGACCTGTACAAGCTCCGCGCCACCCTGCTGTCACCGGTCGACACCGCGCAGGCGTTCGTCCGGGGGATGCGCTGGGTGATCTTCGTGGGTGCCGCGGTCGTCGCGCTGGGCGGCGTCGGTGCGGCCTGCATCCCGCGCCGGCGCGCCGAGCCCGCCGGCCCCCGACCCGACCAGATGCCACAGCCGGACCGGTCACGACCGGACGAGCCGCAGCCGGGCGTGCGGGCGGCCGCCGGCTAGCGCGGGGCGACGTTGACAACCGGGGCGGCCGCCCCGTATTTTTCTGATGGGGCACCAATCTCTCTGCCCTCTGCGGGAGTTGCCCGGTCACCCGACCACGGCCCCAGCCGCGTCCGCCCCCGGGCCGACTACCCGTCAGCGACGTCGCCTACCTAGGAGCGCGCGAAAGCATGGCGAGGGCGAACAAGACGACCGGGCTCGAACCGGAGCTGCGCAGGCTGATGTGGATCCTCATCATCGGCACCAGCGCGGCGTTGCTGGACACCACGGTCGTCAACGTGGCGATCGACACGATGCGGCAGTCCCTGAACGTGCCGGTGTCGATGATCCAGTGGGTGAACACCGGCTACCTGCTCGCTCTGGGCATGGTCATCCCGTTGACCACCTGGGCCGTCGGCCGGTTCGGTGCCAAGCGGATGTGGCTGTTCTCGCTGGCCGTGTTCCTGCTCGGCTCGGTGCTGTCCGGTCTGTCGTGGGACATCGGCAGCCTGATCGCGTTCCGGATCCTGCAAGGTGTCGGCGGCGGCCTGCTGGTCCCGATCATGCAGACCCTGCTGGTCCAGGCCGCCGGTCCGCAGCGGATCGGACGGGTGATGGCCGTCGTCGGCATGCCCGCCATGATCGTGCCGATCCTCGGGCCGTTCGTCGGCGGGCTGATCATCAGCAATCTGAGCTGGCGCTGGATCTTCTACATCAACGTCCCGATCTGCCTCATCGCCATGTACCTGGCCTGGCGCGGACTGCCCCGGTCCACGGCGCGCAGCAGCAAGCCGCTGGACGTCCGCGGTCTGCTACTGCTCTCCCCCGCGCTGGCCGCCCTCCTCTTCGGGCTCTCCCAGATCAGCGGGCACGGCGGCTTCGGTCGTCTCCAGGTGCTCGCCCCCCTGCTGGCCGGCGCGGCGCTGCTGGCGGTGTTCGCCCGACACGCGCTGCGCACCGAGGAACCGGTGGTCGACGTACGGCTGTTCAGGATCCGCTCGTTCACCGGCGCGGCCGTGCTGCTCTTCATCTCCGGCCTGTCGCTCTACGGCGTGCTGATGCTGCTGCCGCTCTACTACCAGCAGTTGCGCGGCTACTCGGCGCTGACCACCGGTCTGCTGCTGGTTCCGCAGGGCATCGGCGGCATCCTGACCCGGGGACTGGCCGGGCGGTTGACCGACCGGCTCGGCCCGCGGCCGGTGGTGCTGGTCGGCATGGCCGTCACGGCCTTGGGCACCGTGCCCTTCGCCCTGGGCCAGCCGCACGCGAACAACGTGCTCCTCGACCTCTGCCTGGTCGTGCGCGGCGCCGGTCTCGGGGCGGCCACCGTCTCGGTCATGGCCTCGGCCTTCCAGAGCATGCAGCCCTCGCTCGTGCCGCATGCCAGCAGCGCCACCCGGATCGTGCAGCAGGTGGGCGGGTCGTTCGGCACCGCCCTGCTCGCTGTCGTCCTACAGGGCCAGATCGCCGATCACGCGGCGGACCCGGCCGGGCGCGCCACGGCGTTCGGCACCACCTTCCTGTGGACGATCGCCTTCGCCGTGCTCTCCCTGGTCCCGGCGCTGCTGCTGCCCCGGCGGGCGGCGAAGAGCGCCGGCACGAGCGCTCCGACACCCGCGACCGTGAGCACGTCGAGCGCCGAGTAGCCCAAGCCGCGGACGGCGGCGCGGCGGCAGCGCGGGCGGCCCCGGGGTGGTCGAGCACCACCGCACGGGACCGCCCGCGTACTGCTCCCGCCCTTTGGGCGCTACTGAGCGGCGATCGTCTGCAGGGCCCCGATCAGCTGCGGAAGCATTCCGGCAGCCGTGGCCCCGCCTATCGAGTTGGAGTAGTCGTGCCACTCCACGATCCGCCCGTTCTGCACGCGCAGCACACCGATCGAGGCGTTGAAGTCGAAGGGCTTGCCGGTGGTGGTGTTCACACCCTTGATGGTGAACTCCATCGTCACGACCTCGGGGTCGCTGCCCGGGTAGTAGACCGGGTCGAGTTCCTGGATCTGCAGGGCACTTGACGCCGGGCTGGAGCTGGCAGCCGCGAAGTACTGGAGGATCGCGTCCTTGCCCACGATGCACTGCGGCGCACCGGGAAGCGCGAACTTCGGCAGGTACACGGCGTTGTCGGCGAAGACGTCGGGCATCACCTTCGTCACCACGCTGGTGGCGATCTGCTGCGCCACCTGGAGCGGCGTCGCAACGGTGTCGTCCGTGACCGCCTGGGGGACGGTCGGGGCCTGGGGGGCGGTCGGGGCCGCCGCCCTGGCCTGCGTTGCACCGAACACGGCGGGCACCGCCACGGCGGCCCCGGCGCCGGCGCGCATGAAGTGTCTTCGGGCGATGTGCATGCATACCTCCGGAGATGGGTGAGTCGAGCCGGACGGGGAACCGTTCCCCGCGGCCGGCAACGGTCCGGGCGCCGGCGGCACCGGCGCCCGGTGGCACCAGACGTACCGTGGCGCCAGACGTACGGGCGGCCCCCGCGAGCCGTGGTACGTGCTCGCAGAGACCGCCCGTGCGAGATGGGTCGGTCGAAGTCGGCGCCGGCTACTGGGCGGCGATCTTCTCCAGGACCGAGATCAGCTGGGGCAGCGTGCCCGCGGCCGTGGCACCAGCGATCATGTTCGGGTAGTCGTGCCACTCCACAATCTGGCCGTGGCGCACGCGCAGCATGCCGATCGAGGAGTTGAAGCCGAAGGGCTTGCCGGAGTTGTTGTTCACACCCTTGATCGTGAACTCCATGACCACAACCTCAGGGTCCTTGCCCTGGTAGTAGGCCGGCTCCAGATCCTCGATCTTCAGGATCCCCGAGGCCGGGCTCGAACTGGCCGCCGCGAAGTACTGGAGGATCGCGTCCTTGCCCGCGATGGACTGCGGTGCACCGGGAAGCGCGAACCGCGGCACGTACACGGCGTCCTCGGCGAAGACGTCGGGCATCACCTTCGTCACCACGCTCTTGGCGATCGCCTCGGCGACCTCAAGGGGCGTCAGGACCTTCTGATCATCACTCATGACAGTTCCCCTGCTCGGCATTTCTGTTCGTCGGGGGCCGGTGAGCCTGCGGCAGATAACCGGAACGGCTGGCCCGGTTACGGATTATGCGGGGCCCTCGCCCCGGTCGTCAATGGTCTTCCGCCCCGCTCGCCGGCGTGGTCTTCCGCCCCGCTCGCCGGCGTGGGCTTCAGCCCTAGCGCAGCCGCAGCGCCCGGGAGGGGCAGAGGGACACCGCCTGCCTGACGTTCGCCTCATCAGCGGGTCCCGGCTGCCGCAGCAGCACCACGAGACCGTCGTCGTCGTCCTGGTCGAACAGCTGCGGGGCCATCATGGTGCACTGACCGGCCCCCGTGCAGACATCCCTGTCAACCTCAACACCCATACTCTGCCTCTTCTTTGAAGGCCTACTCGTTGAGGCCTCAGCCGAGCCGGTTCGGACTCCAGCGGGCCCCATCGTCAGCAGCCGACTCCAAAGGCCCGCTAAAGCCCCAGGTCAACGGCGGGACGCCGGGCACCACCCGGACAGCGCAGGCACCGGCCTTCGGGAGGTTTAGGCACGGTTTAGCGCAGCCCCCCATCCTGACTGCCGGACTGCGGCGTCGGCCCGATCCGGGCGAGGCCGCAGACAGGTCGCAGCCGCAGAGCCGGAGGTACGGATGCCCATCGCCCGCAGGTCGTTTCTACGCGCCGGAGCCGGTGTCACCGCATTGGCGACGCCAGGACTTCCCGGTCTGCTCAGCACCCCGCGAGCGCGCCGTGCCACCGCCCCCTGGGGGAACCTCAGCGGCCAACTGACCGGCACGCTGGTGCTGCCCGCCGATCCCGGCTACGCCGTGGCCAAGCAGCTGCACTGGACGGAGTTCGACGGGGTGAACCCGAGCGCCGTCGCCTACTGCCAGTCGGCCGCGGACGTCGCCGCCTGCATACGCTTCGCCCAGGACAACGGCCTCCCGCTGGTGCCGCGCAGCGGCGGCCACAGCCCGGCCGGCTACTCCACCACCACGGGCCTGGTCCTCGACGTGTCCCGGCTGAACTCGGTGCGGCCCGACGGGGCGACGGTGAGCGTCGGATCCGGTGCTCAACTAGTGGACGTGACCACCCAGTTGGCACCGCTCGGGCTGGCCGTGCCAGGCGGTTCGTGCCCTACGGTCGGCGTGGCCGGGTTCTTGCAGGGCGGCGGCTTCGGCCTGCTGACCCGGCACTACGGCATGGGCTGCGACCGCATCGTCTCCGCCGAGGTGGTGCTGGCCGACGGGACCACCGTGGTCTGCTCCGCCAACCAGGAGCCCGACCTCTACTGGGCGCTGCGCGGCGGTGGCGGCGGGAACTTCGGTGTGGTGACCCGGTTCGAGCTGAGCCCGGTGGCCGTCACCCAGTTGAGCCTGTTCACCCTGACCTGGCCCTGGGCGAACGCCGCCGCGGTCATGGGCGCCTGGCAGGACTGGATCATCGGCGGCCCACGGGAGTTGGCCAGCAACCTGACCGTGGCGCTCTCCGATGCCGCCCCCGGCAACGTGCCGGTGGCGATCGTGGCCGGAGCGTGGTCCGGGGATCCGAACGCGCTCGGCGCGGTGCTGGATCAGCTGGTCTCACTCGCCGGCGCGGCCCCCGCCACCAGGTCCGCCACCGCCTACTCGTACCACGACGCGATGCTGACCACCTACGGTTGCTCGACCATGAGCGTCGAGCAGTGCCACACGATCGGCGCCACCTCCGGGGGCCAACTGGCCCGGGGCAACTACCTGCTCGCCCGCAGCCGGATGGTGAGCAACCGGATACCCCAGACCGGGGTGGCGCAGATCCTGGCAGCGTTCGACTCGGCCCGGGCCGCCGGTCACGGCCGGACCGTCAACTTCGCGGCGCTCGGCGGCGCGGCCAACGACCCGGCCAGGACCGACACCGCCTACGTGCACCGGGACACCCAGTTCCTGCTGCTGATGGCCGACTCGCTGCCGACCGGCACGCCGACCCCCGGCGACCAGGCCGCGGCCGAGGCCTGGGCGGCGAACGGTTTCGCGGTCATCGACGCCTACTCCAACCACGAGACGTACCAGAACTACCCCGACACCGCTCTGCCGGACTGGCGCACCGCCTACTACGCCGAGAACTACCCCCGGCTCGTCGCGACCAAGGCCCAGTACGACCCGTACCGCTTCTTCCAGTTCGGCCAGGCCATCGACTGACGTCCGGCGCCGTTCGGCCTTCCTCCGCTCCCTTCGTTCTGTCCAACCGCTCCGCTCGCTCCAATCGCTCTAGGAGACTTCATGGTCGAGGTGACCACCTCAACGGCCCACTCCGGGGGCCGCGCCTTCCCCGAGGCACGGACCTGCCCCTTCCAACCGCCGAAGGGCTTCGCGAACCGGGCCGACGACGCGCCGCTGCAGCGGGTGACGCTCTACAACGGGACCTCGGCATGGCTGGTGACCGGCCACGCCGAGGCGCGCCAACTGCTCACCGACTCCCGGCTGTCGGCCAACTCGCGCGCCGACGGCTACCCGTTCGTCGCGCCCCGGATGGAGGGGATGAAGGCGCAGCCGCCGTCCTTCATCGGGATGGACCCGCCCGCCCACACCGTCCACCGCCGCATGCTGATCCCGGACTTCAGCGTCAAGCGGATGCGCGCGATGCGGCCCGGCATCGAGCGGGTCGTCGAGGAGTGCATCGACAGGATGCTGGCGATGCGGCAACCAGTCGACCTGGTGACCGAGTTCGCCCTGCCGGTGCCGGCCATCGTGATCAGCGACCTGCTCGGCGTGCCCTATGAGGACCACGCGTTCTTCGAGGAGCACAGCCTGCAGATGGTCCAGGCCACCACCCCCGAGGGCTCCAAGGCCGCCGGGGCGAAGCTGGCCGGCTACCTGAACGAGCTGATCTCCAAGCAGCAGGAGTCGAGCGGGGAGAACGAGGGGGTGATCGGCCGACTCGCCGTCGAGCAGGTCGGCAGCGGCGCCCTCGCCCACCACGAGTTGGTCCAGATGGCCATGCTGCTGCTGGTCGCCGGGCACCAGACCACCGCTTCGATGATCTCGCTGAGCGTCGCCGCGCTGCTGGAGCACCCCGAACAGCTCGCGATCCTGCGCGCCGACCCCACGAAGCTCCCGGGCGCGGTGGACGAGCTGCTGCGCCTCCTGGCGATCACCGACGTCGCCGCCATGCGGGTGGTGACGGCGGACATCGAGATCGCCGGCCAGACCATTCGCGCCGGTGAGGGCGTCGTGGTGTCGAGCACGCTGGTGAACCGGGACGAGAAGGTCTTCCCCGACCCGGACAGCCTGGACATCCAGCGCGACGCCCGGCCGCACATGGCGTTCAGCCACGGCGTCCACCAGTGCCTGGGCCAGAACCTGGCCCGGCTGGAGATCGAGGTCGCCCTGGAGGCGCTGTTCCGGCGGATCCCCACGCTGCGCCTGGCCGAACCCTTCGCGAGCCTCCCGGTGCGCGGCGCCGGGGACGTTCAGGGTGTGCACACCCTCCCGGTCGCCTGGTGACGCCGACGAACCACGTCCGGCCGACGAACCACGTTCATCGGCCCCGTCCGTTCCGGACGAGGCCCATCCCGGATCTCAGGGAGCATCAGTGAACCTGCACCAACCGCTGTCCGACGCCGTCGCCCGCATGGCCACGGTGGTGGGCTCGGTCGACCCCGCCCGGCTGTCCGCGGCGACGCCCTGCGCCGAGTACGACGTGCGCGGCCTGGTCAACCATCTGCTCTTCTGGGCACCGATCATCGAGGGAGTTGGCCTGCACAAGACCGCTGTCATCGACCGGGCGGCCGAGGGCCGCGACGACCACACCGGTGGCGACTGGCAGGCGGACTACCTCGGCTGGCTCGACCGGATCGACCGGGCCTGGGCGAGCGACTCGGCCTGGGAGGGCACGGCCACCCTCGGCCCGGCCACCGTGCCGGCGGCGGTCATCGGCGAGAAGACGCTGGTCGAACTGGCGGTGCACGGCTGGGATCTGGCCCGCGCCACCGGGCAGGAGTTCCAGGTCACGGACGCGGTCGCCGACCACGCCAACCGGATCATCCTGGCCACCGCGGACGAGACCCGGGCGATGCGCATGTTCGGCCCGCCGGTCACCGTCCCCGCCACGGCCTCGGCGCTCGACCGCGCACTGGCCTGCAGCGGCCGCGACCCCCAGTGGGACGGTCCAGGGCTCGGCTGACCCCGGCCGGGTCCCGGACCCCGAACAGCACAACGGCCGCCGAACTTCTCGGCGGCCGTTGTGCTGTCTCCCGGGTCCGGTGCCTGGGCTTACTTCGCGAGCGACTCGGCGAACGGCTTGAGCATCCCGGCGACCTGCGCGCCGCGCAGCATGCTGGGGTAGTCCCGGTAGTGCACGATCTTGCCGTCGCGCACCCGGATCACGCCGACCGACGACAGGAAGGTGAACGACTCCCCGCTGCTGTTGTTCTTGCCGTCGATGGTGAACTCGACGGTCACCACCTCGGGGTCGGTGCTCTGGTGCACCTCGGCCGAGACCCGGTTGAACTCCATCACCTTCGACATCGGGTTGTCCCGCACCAGCAGCGCGCGGACCTCGTCGATCCCCGTGTACGTCGAGGGGGCGCCGGCGAGCGAGAAGGGCAGCTCGTACACACCGTCGGCGGCGAACTCGTCGACGAACGCCGCCCGGTCCTTGACCTCCATGGCCTTGCGCAGCCGCTCGACGACCTCCACAGGGGTCGCCGCCGAGCCGTTGGTCGCTTCAGTCACGAAACACTCCCAGATAGCTGCCTGCACCCGGTTGCCCCGGGCCCAGGACCGGTGGAAAACTTGAGGAACAACTCCGCTTGACAATACGGAGAGGATCCTCCGGATGTCAAGCGGTCACACCCTGACCGGCCCGAGGAGGCGGTATGACATCCGGCAGCACCACGCCCGCGCCGGTGGGGTCCCAGCGGGCCGACGCCCGGCGCAACCGGGCGCACATCCTGACGGTCGCCCACCGGCTGCTGGCCGCCGACGGCATGCGGGTCTCCTTCGACGACCTGGCGCTGCACGCGGGCGTCGGAGTCGGCACGGTCTACCGGCACTTCCCCACCAAGAACGACCTCTTCCGTGCCGTCCTCGCCGACGGGATCCGCCTGCTGACCGACGAGGCCCGCCGGCAGTCGCAGGCCGGCGACCCGGCGCAGGCACTGCTCGACTTCTTCCGCCGGATGACCGAGCAGGCCATGCTCAACAAAGCGCTCTGCGAGGGGCTCGAGTCGCTCGACGGCGATCCGGGCCTGCGCAGCGACCCGGAGGCCGAGCGGGACTTCCTGGCCGCGCTCGGCGAGTTGCTGGCCCGCGCCCAGGCCACCGGCGCGATCCGCGCCGACCTCGACGCGGCCGACGTGCGCGCCCTGGTGGTGGGCGCGGCGACCACCGAGCGGGTCCGGGCCGACAGCGCGCGCCCCGGCCGCCTGGCCGCCCTGCACAGCGCCATCCTGCGGGCCGACCCGCCGGGCTCCCGGCCGCTTGTCACGAACCACCCGGGCAGCGCGGCGTTCCATAACGAAAGCGGCGGCTCCGACCACCTGAGTAGCGAAACGTTTCATAACGAAACCGGAAGTGGAGCCGAGCCCGGTCGGTGGAACGAAACCCCGGCCGGCGGACCGGTGGGCGCCGTTCACTGCGAGGTGTGCGGCCGCCCACTGCGGCTGGCACCCACCGGACGGCGCGCCCGCTTCTGCGGCGCGGCCTGCCGCCAGAAGGCCCACCGGCAGCGCCACGGCAACCGCGTCGGCACCCCCTGAGCCGGGCCGGAGCCGCGGTCAGCGAGCCGGACGGTCAGAGCTCCCGCTCGCGGCTGCCCGCAGGCCGTCACACATGACGCTCAGCACCCGGTCCGCCAGTTGCTTGTCGTCGCTCTCCTGGTGGATGGCGAGGAAGACGCCCCGCAGCAGCGCCATCAGGTCGTTGATGTCGACGTCCGAGCGAACCGCACCGATCTGCTGACCTCTCGACAACAGTTCCGCGATCGCGGACCGCAACTCGCGGTTCACCTCGGCCAGGTTCGCCGTGACGTCGATGCCCGCACCCGCGAGCGCGTCGATCAGGTCCTTCTTCGCCGCACTCTCCCGAGTCAGGTGGATGACGAAGTCGAAGAGCGCCTGGTCGTCCCGCCCGGCGAGGGCCAGCTCCCGGGCTTCCTCCACCAGGCTCTGCATCCGATGCAGAATGACCGCGTCGAAGAGCGCTTCCTTGGTCGGGAAGTGCCGGTAGACCGTTCCGGCACCGACCCCCGCCCGCCGAGCGATCTCGTCCAGCGGGACCAGCAGGCCGTCAGCGGCGAAGGCCTCCTGAGCCGCCTTCAGCACGCGCGCCCGATTGCGCCGGGCGTCCGCTCTCATCGGGGGTGTCGACTGCGCGTTCACTCTGGTCCTCCTCGGATCGTGGCCGGTCAGGCGCGGCTCCCGCGGTGATCACTGCAGCCGGATTGGCACGTCACAGGCTAGTACACGGCTCGCCGGGCCCCGTGAGCCCGGCGAGGACGGCGCCTTGCGGCACCTCGCCACCGTGCACGCCGGCCCAGGCGCTGGGGCCGAACGACAGTTGGCGCCGACGGCCGCCACCCCCGGGCGGTACTACCGTCGACGCCAACCGCCCTGCGACCACTACGCGTTATCGTTCACGCTGTCGGCCGCGAGCAGCTCGAGGAGCTTGGGGAGCATACCCAGGGCCTTCGAGGCGACGATCGGGCAGATCGGCCAGCTTGCTCCCGGCGGGGTCCAGTGCGGCGTCGAGGAAGCGTTCGACCACCTCACGCGCGGTCGAAGTGGCTTGGCTCTGCTCCGTCATGACCGACTCCAGCTCAGCGATCAGCAGTTGGGCTCCAGGCAGCCGTATCGGAACGAGCGCCCCGATTGGACGATACGGGGCGGTCTCTCCGCTTGTCAACGAGTCCCGGCACCACCGCCGGCCCGCCCAGCTCAGCTCTCCCGGATCCGCAGCGCCCTGGCCGGGCACATCGAGACGACCTCCCTCAGCTTGGTCCGGTCCGCCGCCTCGGGACGGCGCAGCAGGACGACCAGCCCGTCGTCCTCGTCCTGGTCGAACAGGCTCGGCGCGGTCAGCGTGCACTGACCGGCGCCCACGCAGGCATCGCGGTCGATGTCGACGTCAACGTCCATTCGTACAAGGCTCCTTCACTGTGCCGGCCGGGCGGATCCCGGACCGGCCCGGGGTGCTCAGCCGGCGAGTCGGCCGAGCAGGTAGGCGGCGAGCGCCTCGGGGGTGGGGTGCTCGAACACCGTGCGGGGCTCGACCTCGATGCCGAGTGCGTCCTGTAGGCCGTTGCCCAGTTCGAGGACGGTCAGCGAGGTGAACCCCAGCTCCAGGAAGTTCCTGGTGCCGTCGATCTCCGCCGGCGTGCTGCCCAGCACCGCGGCGACGTGCGAGTCGACCAGGTCGAGCAGCGCTCGCTCGGCGGCCTCCGCCGACAGCCCGGCCAGGCCGGCCCGCAGCGCGGCCGGATCGCGGCCCTCGGTACCGCCGACCGCCGCCTGCCGGGCGCCCGGCAGGTCGGCCAGCAAGCGCGCATGACCGGCGGGGAAGGCGTCCCAGTCGATGTCGGCGGCGACCAGCGTGCCCGGCGCCGTGCGGACCGGCAGCCGGCCCAGCACCGCACCGGGGACCAGCGGGCGCAGTCCCGGCGCCAAGCCGGCGGCGGCGGCGGCGGCGGCCCACGGTCCCCAGGCGAGGGCGGTGCCCGGCAGTCCGGCCCGGCAGCGCCGCCGGACCAGGGTGTCGGCCAGCACGGCCAGGGTGGCGGTGCCGGCTTGGTCAGCGGCACCCAGGACGCCGTCGAAGCCGGTGAAGACCGCGAAGACCTCCAGGCCGCTCTCCCGGGTGAGCTCGTCCAGGGTGCGGATGGCGGCGGCCTCGGCCAGGCCGTCGGCCGCGCTCGGGCCGGGCGTCCCGACGCAGAACACGGCGGTCAGCGCCGGCAGCGTCTCCCGGTCCGCGCCCGCCGACGTCCTCACTCGGCAGCCCAGCGCGCCGAGTTCAGCCACCAGCTCGGCCGCAGCGTCCTGAGCACCCGTCAGCAGCAGTTCCTCGGCGCCCTCCCGGGCCAGCCAGCGGGCGACCTCCGCACCGAGCCCTTGCATGCCACCGTGCACCAGGACCGTCCCGTGCGGGCGCCACCGCTCGGTCCCGAGGCCCTCGGTGGACACCTCGACCAGGCGGCGGGTGAAGAGGCCGGAGGCGCGGATCGCCAACTCCCGCTCACCGCTGGCTCCGGACAGGACGGCGGCCAGCCGCTGACGCGCCCGGGTGTCCAGCACGGCGGGCAGGTCCAGCAGGCCGCCGGCATGCAGCCCGCTGCCCGCGGCCGCCGCGCGACCCAGGCCCCACAGCGCGCCGCCCACGGTTTCGGCCGGCTCGTCCAGGTGGTCGGCGGCCACCGCGTCCGCGGTGGCCAGCCAGAGCGGCGCGTCGATCCCGGCGGACTCCAGCGCGGCCAGCAGGCGCGTGGTCGCGGCGAGCGCCGCCGCCCCGGGCCCGTCGCCCACGGTGCCGACGGCGAGCAGCGAGAGCACGCCGACCGGCTGCGGGCTGACCGGCTGCGGGCCGACCAGCTGAGGGCTGGCCGGGACGGCGAGTTCGTCCAGTGCGTCCGGGCTCAGCCGGTGCGCCGTCGCGCCGTGCCGGGTCAGGGAGTCCACGATCCCGTCGACCAGCTTCTCGTCCCCGCCCGCCTCGGGGGTGACCACCAGCCAGGTCCCGGAGAGCGTGGCGGCCGCGGGCTCGGGCACCGGGCGCCACACCTCGCGGTACCAGCTGCGGCGGTGCCGCCGCCAGGAGGCCAGCGCCGGGACGATCTCGCCCAGCGCCGCCCGGCTCTCCCGGGGCAGGCCCAACTCGGCCGCGAGGGCAGCGAGGTCGTTGCCGTCCACCGCCTGCCAGAAGCCGGTGTCCTCGGCGGCGGCCTTGGCGGGCGCGTCCAGCCAGTACCGGCGACGGCGGAACGGGTAGCCGGGCAGGTCGACCGGACGCCCGCCGGCCGGCAGCACCGCGTTCCAGTCGAGCGACCGGCCCTGGACGTACAGCCGGGCCGCCGCCAGCGCCACGGCACGCGGCTCGGCCCGGTCCCGTTGCAGGGTGGCGACGACCGTGCAGTCGCGGTCGTGCCCGAGGCTCTCGCTGGTCAGCGGCGTGAGCACGGCGTCGGGGCCGAGTTCCAGGAAGGTGCGCACGCCCTGGGCGTGCAGGGCGCGCACCCCGTCGGCGAAGCGCACGGCCTGGCGCACGTGCCGCACCCAGTAGTCCGGACTGCACAACTCGTCCGGGTCAGCGATCTCACCGGTCACGTTGGAGACCACCGGCAGCAACGGCGGCCGGAACTCCACCTTCTCGGCCACCGCCCGGAACTGCGCCAACATCGGCTCCATCAGCGGCGAGTGGAACGCATGGCTGACGTTGAGCCGGCGCAGCTTGCGGCCCTGCGCGGCGAGCGTGCCCGCCAACTCCTCGACGGCCTCCCGCTCACCGGAGACCACCACCGAGGTGGGCCCGTTGACGGCGGCGATCCCGATCCGTTCCTCCCGACCCGCCAGCAGCGGAAGGATCGCCTCCTCGGCGGC